>JAJHOH010000001.1:4210000-4287287 GCA_021651055.1 Candidatus Manganitrophus morganii | reverse complement strand
GGATGTCGCTCTCCAAATAAATCTCTGCTAAGCGCTAAAGCTTTCTCAGAATATTCCAGCTGCCGCTTGTGATCGCCTAAAGCTCCATAAGCATTTCCTATATTGTTAAGATACGTCGCCGTCTTTGGATGTCGCTCTCCAAATAAATCTCTGCTAAGCGCTAAAGCTTTCTCAGAATATTCCAACTGCCGTTTGTGATCGCCCAAATCTCCATAAGCATTTCCTATACTGTTGAGCGAGGATGCTATACCTGGATGCTGCTCTCCAAATAAATCTCTTCTGATCGCTAAAGCTTTCTCAAAATATTCCAGCTGCCGTTTGTGATCACCTAAAGCTCCATAAGCATTTCCTATACTGTTGAGCGAGGTTGCTATATCTGGATGCTGCTCTCCAAATAAATCTCTTCTGATCGCTAAAGCTTTCTCAGAATATTCCAGCTGCCGTTTGTGATCACCTAAAGCGGAGCTAGTAAAGCCAAGATCAGCTAATAAGTGAGCTTTTAGTTCCAGATCATTTTGTTGTTCTTGTTCAAAAAAACTTATAGCTTTTTTAACCAGTTGTTCTGCCTCTTGATAACGGCCTCGGTGATAGGGTGGGTAGGCTTGTAGCCAGGTCAGACGGGCTACATGTTGCACTGAATAAATTAGAGCATGCTCTTGCCAGGCCCGAAGATGATCAATCTCAGCTTCATAACTAGGTAGGTTGGCAAAATCATCTTTCCTTTCCTGAAACCAATTTCCCAACAGTTTGCATATTTTCTCAACCCACTCTTTGCGTCCGACTAGTGAAATATCTTCTTGTCGTACTTCTCTGACAAGTCGATGGATCGCATAGCTTTCCGTCTCTGGAGTTTTTTGCAACAGCCGGAGGGCCGTTCCAAGACCGAAGGCGTTAATCAACTCTGTTGGATTTTGTGTGGCGAGGAGCGTGCAGAGTAACGAATGGCCCATCGGCGCTGGACCACTCCAAGTGAGTAGATCTAAAACATCCCGCAACCGGGGCTCTTCAGAGAAAACTTCTTCATTCACTTTTAAAGTAGACCAAAGATCGGACTCATGTTGGGTAAAGCTGCCCCTGAGAAATTTGTCCGGCAAAGCGGCCTTAAGATTCTTTTTCAAAAGGTCTCTGTATTGAGGCCAAGAGACTGATGGGCGATGACAAAGATAGGCCCCTGCCAATTCCAAGGCGAGGGGGAGGCCCCCCAAGGTCTCTGCGATTTCCGTTGCTGATTGATAATCTTCCTCTCCAATGGGTTCTCTATGAGCCTCCTGGATCAACAGTTTGAATGAAAGAGAATTATCAAGTGGGTCAAGAGGAACTGGAGTAAAACCAGGTTGGTCGGTTCGGCTGGTAATTAAAATATGAGGCTCAGCATCTGGAAAAGGAAGATATTCTTTTATCGTATCAAGATTTTCAAGATTGTCGAATATTATAAGACAATCGGAATAGCTTCTTACCCGCTGCTGTGCTACTTCTAGTTTATATTTGTGCTCGGACTCAGGAGCGATCCATCGCGCCTTCTCGGATAATTCTGTTAGCTGCGCGTCGATATCCTGATCGGCGCTTAGCCAAATCACACCGTTCGGATACTCACTCCGATAGCGATAAGCGTATTCCACTGCTAACTGGGTTTTACCGAGGCCGCCTAAGCCCTGAAAGGCTGCCGTTTGGCCGATAGCTGTATGATGGCCTTGTGTAAGTTGCTTACGCACTGCCTGAAGGGCCGCTTCTCTTCCAACAACTTGGTTCCCTTTAGAGCGATATGGAACAAAAAACACTGGGTTCCGGGGAGCATAAGTCTGCGTGGTAACATCCAATGATTTAATGGTGAGGTTGCTCCCTGGTGAGTTACATTCGGAAGCCACATTCCTTATATTGTGCAGTAGGTCTAGCAAAGGCTGCCCAAAGTCTGGAACGGTAAGGATCTCTAACGGTATACCAAGGGCCTTAATTCTTTCCCGATCAACCTCGCGGGCCAACACATAATGAGGTCCTGTGGTTCCCTTAAAAATTGTATCTATCAGTTTAAGCTGCGCACCAAAGTAAGAATCATCCAGGCTAAAACCTATGAATAGAAAAGTTCGAGGGGCCAAGAAGGCGCGTAGGGTCTCAATGGCTGCTTGGTATTGGGTGTTCACTCCGTTTGTTTCTGGGTAAAGGAGTTTATAGCCATCAGGAGTTAGGATTAAATTTGTGACATTATCGATATGACCATGAAGATGCCAAACTGATGGACGTTTTATTTGTCTCGGTCCCTCCCGGAGAGCGGCGATTTGTTCCGCCGGAGCTTCAACATCCCAAATGCAGAGGTTATGCTGCTCCGGGCAGGTCCAATTCAATATGCGATCATAATTTGTTGTAATGAGAAGGCGGCTACCTAAGCCCCATATACAACGAGCTAGTTCTAAACTTTTATCCTCCACCATTTCGCGAGGATGATCTAATTCTTTTTTTAGAAACTCGAACCAAACGGCTTTCAAGCTTTGGCGGGCACGGCTTGCAGCTTCCAGATAATCGGGAGGATCTATTTCCAAGAGAGATCTTACTAAAGTTGCGTCTTTGGTTTTTCCCTCTTGCTCCAAACGAATTGCTGCCCGCCACAGTAGCTCCTTCCAGCTGGGGAAAAGCTGGTTCCCCGTCTTTGCGTTCCGCACCGCCATGGAAACGCCTGATCCAATAAAAGGGATGACATTACCACTGGATAAGCGTTCTTTAAGAGTTTCGGGGATTTGCATTGATCTTCCTCTTAAAAACCTATCTTGCAATTTTTCGAGGGCTGATCTATGAGAAAAGAAACTGACAGGGAATTAGCAATTATCATTCTTTAATGAAGACTACGCGATCATAAGTAAATACCAAAAAAATGTCAAACAATAGAGTTATATTCCGATAAGATAGAAATTCTGGTTTTGCAGCATTGGATCAGGAAGAACCAGACCGTTACTACCTCCAGGGGAACTTTATCTGCCTGGATCAACCTCAAACCGTCTTTCAAGGTTTTCCGATAGAGAAAAAATAATCACCCGTTCTCCGCTCTTCGTGCTGATGTCGGTGTGAAGGCTGATCACTTTAAGGCCGGTCATCTTTTCGATCAGCTCCGAGAGGAGCCCGCGGCCTTGCTCCAGGAGATTGGAGCGGACTTGTTTGATGAGGTTGGTTCCTTCCGGATTCTTCGCCAACTGCTGCTCGGCGGGGGTGAGCACCCCCTTGAGGCGGAGCAGGATCATGTCGTCGATGATGTAGGTCTGCGTTTCCTTGGGGCCACGGCCCATGTAATCTTTTTCGAATTGAATGACGGCGTTGCTGATCTCCGCCTCGACCTGCCCCTTTGTTTTTTTTCCCGTCGGCATGGCTCTCTCTTATTAACGAAATGACCGCCTCACTTTACATCAGAAAACCGGACGCGTAAAGCGGAAATTGGGTAGTGGGTCAGTTGGGTTGAGCGGTTCCTTTTTGGTCGTCATTCCCGCGAAAGCGGGAATCCAGTGCTCTTAAACCTTTGGATGCCCGCTTCCGCGAGCATGACAAAATTTAAACTGACCCACGAATAGAAGGGGCTTTGCCCCGGATCCCACCTGCGAGGATCAATGTCGTGGGGCTCCTCGCCCCACCCCCCGCCACGGGGGTTGCGTGCCCAACCCCCTTTGGATTCCCAGGGCAGCGGAGGGGGCAAGCCCCCCCCTGCTCCCCCCACGGTCAGAACTCGCACAACGCACGGAAGAGCACCGTGGATTGTGCTTCAAACATGCTGACCTGATTTGGTCGATAATACGTCTGGACAGAAGAACGCAGGAGAATGGGGGGCGCAGGACGCCCATGACGCGCACGCTCTTTGCTCTTGGGTTTTGATTTAATTCTTAGAATTCGGGGTGATGTTCTGTGGGGCTCTGCGCCCGCAGCGCAAGGGACCCACTGGGGGATGGGTGGAGCGAGGACGCAGAGACCCACTACAAATCAAATCGTTCCACCTACCCTATTAGGTCAGCTGTCTGAAGCACCATCCACGGTGCTCTTCCGTGGGGGTGCGAGTTCTGACCGTAAGACGGGGGGAGCTGGGGGGGTACTTTCCCCCCGGCTGCCCTGGGAATCCGAAGGGGGGTGGGCACGCACCCCCCGCGGCGGGGGTGTGGGGCGAGCAGCCCCACGACATTGGATTCAGGCAGGTGGGGCTTGGGGCGAAGCCCCGCTACATCATCAATTATCTGCGGGACGGGGAGTGCGCGATCGGAATGTTCAAGACGGGGTCGATCGGACGAGCGCGGAGAGCGCTTTAGCCAGCCGTTCGGGATCGACCGGTTTGACGAGATAAGCATCAAAACCGGCCATCAACGCCTGTTGTCGATCTTCGAAGCCGCCGTAGGCGGTCAGCGCGACGGCCGGAATGTGCCGCCGTCCCTCCGATTCCTCCTGCCGCAACCGCCCGATCAAGGCATATCCATCGACCTCCGGCATGGCAATATCGCTAACCAAAACATCCGGCTTTAGGTAATCCAGGGCGCGGCGCGCCTCTTCCGCCGATCCGACCGCGGCGACCTCGGCCTTGCGCTGCTTCAACACCAACGTGACAAGATCCCGGGCATCGGCCTCGTCGTCCACCACGAGCACTTTGATCCCCTCCAACATCGTCGGAAATTCTTCCTCGGAACGCACCGGGCTTGATCCTCCCGTCCGGATCGCCCGGACGGGGAGCCTCACGGTAAATGTCGCCCCTCGACCCTCTCCTTCACTGGTCGCCTGGACACTCCCGCCGTGCAACTCCGCGAGGTGGCGGACGATCGACAAGCCCAAACCGAGGCCGGTGTGCGACCGATTCGGGGAGGCTTCTCCTTGCCGGAAACGCTCGAACACAAAAGGAAGAAAGTCGGGAGGGATGCCGATTCCGGTGTCGCTGACCGTCAGCGCGACATAGGGGGGAATCCGTTTGAGTCCGACGCGAACTTCCCCTCCTTCCGGGGTAAACTTGACGGCATTTAAAACAAGATTCCATGTCACTTGCTGGAGCCGATCGGGATCGCCCACGAAGGGAGCGGCGGAGGGATCCAGGTCCGATTCCAGCCGGATCCCCTTTGCATCCGCCGCCGGCTGGACGGTATCCACAGCGGCCTCGATCACTTCAATGAGATCGATCGGCCTGGGATGAAGGCGAAGTTTGCCGGTAATAATCCGGGAGACATCGAGCAGATCTTCGACCAGTTGGGCCTGCGCCTTCGCATTCCGCTCGATCGATTCGATCGCCCGCGCGGCCTGCTCCTCGTTGAACATGCCGGAGCCGAGCAGTTGTGAATAACCGAGGATCGCATTCAACGGGGTTCGAATCTCGTGGGAGATCATCGCAAGGAATTCATCCTTCGAACGGTTGGCCTCTTCCGCTTCGAGGCGGGCCTTCTGCTCTCGGATCAAAAGATCGTTCCGTTCCTCTTCCGCCCGCTTCCGCTCGGTGATGTCGCGCATCACCACCGAGTAGCCGCTCAGGCCTCCGGAGGCATCCCGCAGCGCCGTGACCACCATGAGCGCCCAAAAAATCGATCCGTCTTTCCGCATCCGCCAATCTTCTTCCTCGAAGCGTCCCTCCGTCGCGGCAATCTGGAGCGCTTTGTCCGGCCTCCCTTGCCGCACTTGTTCGGGAAGATAGATATGGGAGATCGGCTTTCCGAGGATCTCTTCCGCTTGGTACACTTGGATCCGCTCGGCCCCTGCGTTCCAGTTGATCACCCGCCCCGCCGCATCAAGCATAAAAATCGCATAGTCTCTCGCCCCGTCGACAAGAAGACGGAAGCGCTCCTCGCTTTGGCGGCGAGTCTCTTCGTTATGGCGGGCCTCCTCCATACTCGCTTCGGCTTGGTTTTTGGCGGAATGAAGCGCGACGGTTAATGCGCTGATGACCAATCCTTCGAAGATAAAAAGCCCCATCTCGACCGTTTGTCCCGGTGTGTAACCGAGGAAGCCGTAATGTGGAACGAGAAAAACGTAATCGCTGACGAGGGCCGATAGGGCGGTTGCCAACAGCCCCGGTCCCAAGCCGCCGTACCAGGCGCTCACCATGACCGCAATGAGGAAAAGAAGAAAGGGGCTCTCCTCGCGGATGAAAGGGTCAATGAGGAGTTTCAGGGATAGGATCAGGGCCACCGTGAGCACGCCCATCCCGTAGCGAAGAAAGGGGTGACGGTACTCTCTGATCTGTTTACTCCTGAGCTTGAAAAACATCGATCGGACCTCGTTTCTATATCGATAGCAAATTGCGGAAGCGAACGCAAGTGACGGGAAGAAGGGGAGGGTCAGGGGCGACTGAAAATGAAGAGACGGCCGATCGACTCGGTGTACTCTTTCCATTCCGAGAAACGGTTCAGCTCATAAGCAGTGAGAGGAGATTCCGACATCTGCTCTTGAACGACCGTGGGAAGCCCTTTGGAAGAGGCCGGTTTGAACGAGATCCGGTCCCGGATGACGGTGAAAGAGGGAGAGGAGGCGGCTCCGCCGGTCAGCAAAAGACGCCCGCGCGTTGAATCGATCCGCAGAATACCGATGAGATATCCATAAGGAATCAACAGCGCCGCGCGATGACGGTCGGCCCAACCCAACTTCTCCCATTCGAAGGGGGCGGCGGAAGCCGGATCGGAGGTGGCCTGCTCGGTTAATGAGAGCCATTCCAAGGGGGTCCGCTCGTAAATACAGAGGTAGGCGTCATACCGAAGAACATTCCCCATGCCGATCCCGGTTCCGACCTGCTCGATGCCGTATCCGCAGGAGAAGGGCTCGATCCCAAACTCCCGGGAGAGGCTTCTCTGCTGGCGTGTTTCAACCGGCGTTGCGGCAAGGTCTTCCCGAGAGATATGAAGTTGGTGGGGAGAAGAATCGCCGCCGCCGAGGCGAAGAGAAGGGGAGACCGCTTGACAGGTCCCGAACGTAAGATAGGCTTCATGACAAAAGACGGCGGGCGCGCCGAGGTGATTATTGAAAACAGTCGAAAAAGGCTGCTGTTGCCCGATCAACATCGATCCCTCCGTTGCGCCGAGCATAACACAGTCGGCGGTAAAGAAACACGATCGGCCCTTTTCGAGTCCCCGCCATTTTGATGATCTACGTCACTCTCTTTAGAAAATTTAAATAAAAATGGATCGATCCGGCTTTTTTTATGTTACAATGCAGCGGCTTTTTCATTTTTTTCTCGTTTTAAAATCCTCGCATCGGATATAATAATATCAACTGCTCTGTATCAGTTTGAGGTTCTATGCGGAAAGTCGGACTCGGATTAACCCTTTTTTTCTTATCGCTCTACCTCGTGTCGCATTGGCTGCCCGAGAGTGATTCAGCCCCCGAGGGGGAGACCGGCTCGGTGAATGAACAATCGGCCGAGGGATTGTCGTCCGAGATCGCCCCCGATATCCTCTCCGCCCTGGCCCCGGAGAGCGCCGAAGAAATCGTAAAAGAAATCGTAAAGGAGCATACGTTCAAATCGGGCGATTCGCTTTTTGCGGTTCTCTCTGTCTTGGGGATTCCCGATGCGGAGATTTTCGATATCATGAAAGCGGCCAAAAAAGTGTACGATCTGAGGAAGATCATCCCCGGGCAAAAGATCATCGTCTTCTTGGAGGAAGCCCCTCAAGCGGTCGGTAAGATGCTGGTTCAGATCGACCCGTTCCGTTCTCTCAAGGTGGAGCGCTCGGAGAACGGGTTCCAAGTGGTCGAAGAGAAAACCCCTCTCGAACGAGACATTGTCAGTCACAACGGAGTCATCTCAGACACCCTCTATGAATCGGCGCGGCGCTCCGGGGTGCCGGCGGAAGTCATTCTCGATCTTTCGGATATTTTCGCCTGGGACGTCGACTTCAGCACCGAGATCCAATCGGGAGGGCACTTCCGGGTCGTTTATGAGGTGTTTAAAAATGAGGAAAAGATCCTCCGGACCGGCCGGGTATTGGCGGCGGAGCTGATGAACGAGGGAGAGACCTACCGCGCTTACCATTTTTCCAACGACGGCGGAAAAGGGGATTACTACGATGAAAACGGAAGGTCGCTGAAGAAGGCTTTCTTGAAATCGCCCCTGCGCTACCGCTACATCAGCTCCGGATTTACGACCAAGCGCTTTCATCCGGTCCTCAAGGTGAATCGGCCCCATTTGGGAGTCGACTATGCCGCCCCCCGCGGCACACCGGTGATGGCCGCAAGCGACGGCACCGTCAGCTTCGTCGGCTGGAACGGCGGGCATGGAAAGACGGTCATCATCCAGCATCGAAACGGGTACAGCACCCTTTACGGACATCTTTCAAGTTACGGGGAGGGGATCCGGAAGGGAAAAAAGGTCGCGCAGGGAGAGATGATCGGACGGGTCGGCTCGACCGGATTAAGCACCGGTCCGCATCTTCACTATACCCTCATGCGGCACGGCAAACCGATCAATCCGAAAAACGCCGACGTCGTTCGGGGGGAGCCTCTTCCCAAAACATGGGAAGCTCCCTTCAAAGAAAATGTCGAGGAGATGAACCGTCACCTCGATTCGGAGACCCACCCCGCGGCGGAAGGCCGCGCTTAGCCTTTCACTCCACTTCAAGTAAAATGCCGGTATCCCTTCTTTCATCGAGCTTGGCAACGGCGGCCGCGAGCTGCGCCGGTTGGACCGGTTTCGAAAGATGGGTCTGGAAGCCTGCCGAAAGAATTTTCTTGCTATCTTCCGTTCTTGAATAGGCCGTCAGGGCCAAGGCGGGAATATTCCCCCCTTGCTCCGGCGCCAGCGCCCGGATTTTTCGAATCAGGTCGTATCCGTCTTCTTCGGGCATGGCGATATCGCTCACCAGGATATCGGGGCGCGCTTCCGCAATGACTCTCATCGCTTCTTTCACCGATCCGACCGCCGTGACCTCCGCCTGACACTGTCTGAGGGTCGTCATCACAAGATCGCGCGCGTCCGCTTCATCGTCCACAACCAACACCCGTAAACCACGGCGCAGGACCGGGCGCTTCCCCGGGCTGCCGGGTTGCATCGCGGTCGAAAGCCGCCGCATCTCCTCGTTCACCCGGACCGGCCGGCCGGGTAATTTAACGGTGAAGGCGGCCCCTTTTCCTTTTCCGGGGCTCTCCGCGGAGACCGTTCCTCCGTGGAGTTCGACAAGATGGCGGACAATCGCCAGACCCAGGCCGAGGCCGCTATGCGTGCGGGTGCTCGAGGAGTCGGCCTGCCGGAATCGATCGAACACATAAGGAAGAAAATCGGGAGCGATCCCTATTCCGGTATCGCGAACGCGGATTTGAACATCGGAATCGATTTGATCCACCTCAATGGAAACGCTCCCTTGCCGGGGGGTGAATTTGATTGCGTTGGAGATCAGATTCCAAATGACCTGTTGAAGCCGATCGGGATCTCCCAAGACAGAGATCGACGGATCGGAGAGGCGCGATGTGATGGAAATCCCTTTCGCGTCGGCGGCCGGCTGAACCGCATCGATGGCCGCGCGGAGAACCGGGGCGACCTCGATTTGGCGGACCTCCATGTGGAGTTTGCCGGTAATGATTCTGGAAACGTCGAGAAGGTCCTCGATCAGTTGCGCTTGCGACGTTGCGTTTCTTGAAATCGATTCCAGGGCGCGACGGTTCGTCTCCGCGTCGAGCGTCTCTCCTTGCATAATGTGGGACCATCCCAAAATGGCATTGAGGGGGGTCCGAAGCTCATGGGAGACCACCGCCAGAAATTCGTCCTTGGCGTGGTTTGCCTCCTGGGCTTGCCGGTAAAGGCGCGCATTCTCGATGGCGAGGGCGGCCCGCCGGGCAAGGTCCTGCGCCAGGGCGAGATCCTTCGGGCTGTATATGCGGCCCGACTCGGCGGAGAGGAAGGTCATCGCTCCGATCGGACGACTCTGGATAATGAGCGGAACGATCATGACCGATCGGGGCCCGATCTCCCGCAGCATTCGAAGATGGGCTTCATCCCGGGCGGATCCGGCCAGATTCGCGTCGGAAATCTCCGTGTAGATCTCAGGACGGCCCGACCGCAGCACCTCCGGCACCCCCTCGGCCTGATTCGGATCGATCGGATAACGCTCTTGGAGCTCCTGGAGCCGTTTCGCTTTTTCCGGATCGACATGAGACAACGCGACGGGATGGATCGATCCATCCTTCTCGACGATGCTGACGGTGCACCCGTCGGCCAGGCGGGGAACGGCCAACTCGGCCAGGCGGGTGAGGATCGCCTCGTATTCGAGGGAGGAGGTCAGCAGCGCCCCGGCCTCGGAGAGAAAGGTCAGACGCTGTTGGGTCGCTTCGGCTTCGATGCGCGCCGTCTGCTCCCGGACCAGTTGCTCCCTTTCTTCCTCGGCCTTCTTTCGCTCGGTGATATCTTCGGAGATGCCCAAGAGGTAGAGCGGTTTTCCTTCTTTGTCGTAGAGGGGGATCTTCTTGGTATGCAGAATCCTCATGCCGAGGCGCCTTGTCTGGATCGGCTCTTCCGGAATATCCACCAAACGGCCCTCATAGAGGACCTGGCGGTCTTTAGAGACGAAAAAATCGGCCTGTTCTTTCGGAAAAAAATCATAGTCGTTTTTTCCGATCAAATCCTCTCTGGGGTAGCCCAACAGCGCTTCGCCGGCTTTATTGAATCGCACGAACCGAAGCTCCTGCGCCTCTTTCACGAAAATCATGTTCGGAAGGTTTTCGACGATGGAGTTGAGAAAGTCTTCCGCGCGCCGCAACTCCTCTTCCCCCTCGCTCCGCTCCGTAATGTCCTGCCCGGTGCCGATCATTTTTATCGGTTGGCCGTCCGGACCCCGATCCACCTCCCCCCGCGCTTGAAGCGTCCGGACGGCGCCGTCGGGACGAATAATCCGGTGAGAAAAGCTGAACGACGGTTGGTCGGAGAGCGCCCGTCTGATCATTTCCTGCGTCTGGGAGCGGTCGTCCGGGTGCACGCGATCGAGAAATATCTCATAAGTCATCACACACGATTGGGGCTTCAGGCCGTAGATTCGGTAGAGCTCATCCGACCAGGTCACCTTGTTTTCTCGAATATCCCACTCCCAACTTCCGAGGGAGGCGATCTCCTGCGCCATGGCGAGTTGATGCTCGCTCCTTCGGAGCTGCTCTTCCGTCCGGTTCTTTTCGGCGATCTGATTCTGCAGTTCCGGATTCGCTTTTTCCGAGGGAGCCGTCCGATCGACGCGCCGTTCGGAGGAATGCATGGCCGCGGCCAAGAAGCTGATCGCGATCCCTTCGAGAAGGAAGAGGCTGAACTGGGTCAGGGCGCTCCGGTCGAATCGTCCAAAGGAGTGGAGGGGAGGGAGGAAAAAATAATCGGACGCGGCGGCGGCCAGGAAAGTCGTTACGAGGGCGGGTCCCGGCCCGCCGTGCCAGGCGCTGATGAGGATCGGGACAAAAAGAAGGAGGAAAGGCCCTTGCGCACTGAAGACGGCACCCGCCCATTCTTTAAGGAGGAGGGCGACCATCAAGATCAGCGGCCCCAGGCCGTATCTCAACAGGCGTCGATGATGTTTCTCAAACATTGATTTCTGATAGCCCTGTTTGAGTATAATTTTAAGCAGATAATTCATTATAGCGACACTGACCGAAAAATCAAGGGCTTGAAAATCCGTTGCCCCTCTCCCTTGGATTTTTATATAATTTTGAGTGAAGAGGAAGGCGAATGAAGATCACCGACAAAACCGCATTGATCGTGGTCGACGTTCAGAACGACTTTTGTCCGGGAGGCGCGCTGGCGGTTCCCGCGGGAGATTCGGTGGCTCCCATTCTAAACCGGTATGCCGATCTCTTTTCAAGATCCGGCGCGCCGATTTATGCGACGCGCGATTGGCACCCGGAAAATCATCTCTCTTTTAAGGAGCGGGGCGGCCCCTGGCCGGCGCATTGCGTGCAAGGAACAAAGGGGGCCGAATTTCACCCCCGTTTGACCCTCCCGAAGAATGTGGCGATGATCTTAAAAGGAACCGATCCCGACAAAGAAGCATACTCCGGCTTTCAGGGAACCGATCTGGCGGAACGGCTCCGGCGGCAGCAGGTTGAACGGCTCTTTGTCGGAGGCCTCGCCACCGATTATTGCGTGAAGAACACCGTCCTGGATGCGCTCAAAGCGGGGTTCGAGACGGTCTTTTTGAAGGATGCCTCACGCGGGGTCGACGTCCACCCCGGCGACAGCGAAAAAGCAGCCGAAGAGATGAAAAAGGGGGGGGCTTCCGTCTTGACGATCGATCAGATCGATCCCCCAGATTAACGCGCTCTTCAGCGGATTCGGTTTTCTTCGGCCTATTTTGGATAAACCAGAAAAATCGGTTTCTCCGATCGTGTAAATCGCGCCGGAAGGGGTCCGATCGTTTCCCCATCTACATGAATGATCCCTTCTCCCGCCGCTTCAATCACCCTTCCTTCAACATATTGAACGTCCTTTCCCGGCTTCCTTCGCAACAGAAGGGGAGGGAGCATGCCGAAATATCCGAGCGGACCGGCCGGTTTGACGAGACAGAGGATGAGGGAGCGAGAACGGAGATCCGATAAGGGTGAAAAGATGAACGGGCCCGCGATCAGCCTTGCCCGCGCGACGACCCCCGTCGAGCCGGTATAAGAAGCGCCGTCGGCTGTAAAACGAAGGGTCGGATAACGATAGGTGAAGAGGCCGATAAAACCGAGAATGAAATAGACCCAGAGCTTCGGGATTTTTCGAAGCAGGCCGCTGCGCCGCTCGACCCGGCCGCTGACATACCCGTCGAAGCCGGCGCCGGCCAGGAGAACAAAGTAACGATGCGCCTTGGCGCCCGAAGGATTTTCCTGCCGGGTGACTCTGCCGAGAAAAATCGGTTTGGCCGTTCCGGCCAGAAGGGCCTGATACGCCTTCCAGGGATCGAGCGGAAGGCCGATCTCGCGCGCCAGTCCGTTTCCGGTTCCGGTCGGTAGAATTCCGAGCGGGGGAGAAGGAATTTGATCCGGTGCGGGATCGTCTTCATCGATCATCCCGTTCACGACCTCGTTGATCGTGCCGTCTCCGCCCGCGCAGAGGAAAAGGGTCCATCCTTCCGTCCGTTTCTCCTTGATGAGCCGCGTGGCGTCCCGGACGGCGGTGGTGTAAATAATCTCGTGAGAGGCGGCCGCCCGGCGGAGATGTTCGATGATCCGGCCGAGCTTTTTTCTCTTCAAGCGAGATCCGGCCGCCGGATTGACGATCAACAGAACCTTGGCGAGCGAAAGGGAGGGGATGGCTGCTCCGGCGGGGTTATTCTTTTTTTCCAATTCGGATATCGGTAAAGTAGCTTTCGGCGGAAGAGTCGGTGTCGTCCGAATCGATCATGATGGTGATCCCCCCGATCTCCGGAGGTTCTTCTCCGAAGAGGGTTTTATAATCCTCGTAGACATTTCTCGTCTCCGTCACCCATTTGCCCAGATTTTCGGGACCGCTTTGGAGAACGATGTAGCGGGTATTCGACGATTTCCGGCTGGTGATTTCGGCCATCTTGGGAGCGCTGGTCTCCCAGATATAACCGACGAGCCGGGTATTGACCATCTTGGGGAATCGGGGAAACATCACATACATCTGAGCGGCTTGATCGTCTTTTTTTTTGTCCCGGACATCGGCCCCTTCCGGCAGCCGGGTCACCTTCCACTGCCAGGAAAGAATGGGGGTCTTCTTTGGATTGAGCTCTTTCTCCCGGTAGACGCCGAAACTGTTGCCGTCGCTGACCAGACGGAGCGCCGTGACCCCCGCTTCTTCGACCGTCTCGATTTTTCGCGTGTTTCCGAACCATTGCTTGAGCTCCCACCCCTTCGGGAGCCCCTCTTTATCGTGACCCGCAGAAAAGTCCTCATGAAACAGATCCGCTGCAAGAAGGGTGAGGGGAAATACCAGCAGGATCATCACGACACCAAAACGAAACAATCTATTTCTTTGAATAATCATTTCCGACTCGTCTCCGAATTTTAGAAATAATACCATAATTTTAGTTGAAAACAGGACCGGTTTGATATAATGATAACAACTGTTCTCAAAAAGCAATCTACCGAAAAATATGGATCTCCATTTTCTGACTCTGAATCGGGCGCAAGCGAACGGGAATTTGTGACGGCCATGATGGAAAATATCGGATTATTCAGCGGTCTCCAAACCCCTAAAAAGGAAATCTGGGCGGTCGGAGGGGGAAAGGGGGGGACCGGAAAGAGCTTCTTGGCCGCAAACCTGGGGATCGCCCTGACCAGGATGGGAAAGCGGGTCCTTCTGGTCGATGCCGACCTGGGGTGCGCCAACCTTCACACCTGCCTCGGCGTCACCCCCGGGACGACCCTTTCCGACTTTATCCAGGGAAAAATCAGAAATATTGAAAGTGTCCTGACACAAACGGAAATCCCGAATCTGGCCCTGATCTCCGGCGCCCAGGATTATCTGGAGATCGCCAATCCGAAACACAGCCAGAAAATGCGGTTGATCCGCCAGATTCATGAGTTGAACTTCGAATATATCATCCTCGACCTGGGGGCGGGAACCTCTTTTACGAACCTCGATTTTTTCCTGAGCGCCGATACGGGGATCCTCAGCGTCATCCCCGAGCCGACCTCCATCGAAAATGTCTACCGGTTTATCAAAAGCGCCTTTTATCGCCGATTTAAGAAAATCGCCCGAGATCCCGAAGTAAAAGAGATGATCACCCTCGCCATGGATGAGAAAAACGAGCGGGGGATCCGAACGCCGCACGATCTGATCGATCAGGTCGCAGCGATGAATGAAAAGGCGGGGCAGAAGCTGAAAGAGGCGGTTTATACCTTTGCCCCGAAAATCGTCGTCAATCAGGTTCGCTCCAAGGACGACATGACCCTCGGCTTTTCGATGCGGAGTTCTTGCGGAAAATATTTCGGAATCAAGGTTGATTATGCGGGATACATCGAATACGATGACCATGTTTGGCAGGCGACGAAAAAGAAGCGTCCGTTGCTGCTTGAATTTCCCTATTCGAGTGCCGCCCGTTGTTTGGAGCGAACCGTTTCGAATCTGATGAAAAAAGAAGAGTTGAAGTTAAACTCGATTGTAAACCAATAGCCATAAAAATGGGGCGGTCACCAGCAACCAATTGAGTATGAAGAGATTTTCAGATCAGAATTACTACGAGATCCTTGAGATACCGTATCGGGCGACGTGGGGAGAGATTCAAAAGGCTTACGAATTGGCGAAGAAGACCTATGGGAGCGATTCCATCGCATCTTATTCGCTTTTCGATCAAGGCGACCGCGCTCTGATTTTCAAGAAAATCGAGGAAGCCTACCAGACACTCATCGATCAGGAAAAAAAAAGAAAATATGATGAATCGCTGGCGCAGGCGGTCGAGGAGGTTGCGCAGCGGATCGCCTCTTCCGCTCAAGAGGCGCCGGCCGCCCCTTCCCAGGAGGAGGCGCTTTCCGGAGAGATCACCGGAAAGACGCTCAAAGGAATGCGGGAGCGGCAAGGGGTCTCTCTTCAGGAAATCGCCGACCGGACCCGGATCAATCTCACCTATCTCCTCAGCATCGAGGAGGATAATTTCCGGACCCTTCCGGCCGAGGTCTACCTCCGCAGCTACATTCACCAATATGCCAAAATGCTCCAGTGGGATCCGAACAAGATCCTCGAGGGTTATTTAAAAACATACCAACGCTGGCAAAAAGAGAAAACCCCCTCTACTTAATTTCAGACGTCACCCGCTTGATCTCCTCACCGACGATGCGAATCAGCCTTTCCAGCTCCCGAATCGAAATCGACAAAGGGGGCATCAAAACGATCACGTTGCCGAGCGGCCGGAGAAGCACCCCCCTTTCCTTTGCGCGGCGGCAGACCTGCGCGCCGACCCGCCATTCGATCGGGTAGGGGGTCTTCTCTTTTTTATCCGCAACCAATTCAATCCCGACCATCAAGCCGGCCTGACGGATCTCCCCGACATGCGCCCAGCGCTTCCAGGGATCGAGTCTTTTTTTGACGAATGCAATTTTCGGCCGGAGCCGATCGAGCACTTTCTCTTTTTCGAATATTTTCAGATTGGCGATCGCGGCGGCGCAGCCGAGCGGGTTTCCCGTGTAGCTGTGTCCGTGGAAGAAGGTCTTGAATTCGGCATATTCCCCCAGGTAGGCCTCGTAAATCGGTTGCGTCGTCAGGGTGGCCGCCAGCGGGAGGTACCCTCCCGTGATCCCTTTGGAGATCGCCATCAGGTCGGGGGTGACCCCCTCCTGCTCGCACGCAAACATCCGGCCGGTCCGGCCGAACCCGGTCGCCACTTCGTCGGCAATCATCAACAGGTCGTATTTGTTGCAGAGCGCCCTGATCCGCTTCAGATACCCGGGAGGAGAGGTCAAGATCCCCGCCGCCGCTTGAACGAGCGGCTCGATGATGAGGCCGGCCAGCTCCCGGCGGTGGCGCTTGATCGTTTTTTCGACCTCTTCAATACAAGCCATGCCGCAAGAAGGAGCGGTCAAAGAGAGAGGGCATCGGTAGCAGGTGGGGGAGGGGACCTTGATCGTTTCAAACAAAAGGGGCGCGTACGCTCGATGGAAGAGATCGATTCCGCCGACGCTGACCGCCCCGATCGTATCGCCATGGTAGGCGCTTTTGAAAGAGATGAATTTGCTCTTTTTTCGATAGAGCCCTCCGCGTCGTTGCCAGAAGCCGTAGGCGAGCTTGATCGCCACCTCGACGGCGGTCGATCCGTTGTCGGAGTAAAAGACTTTGGTCAGGCCGGGCGGGGCAATATTCAGGAGCCTTTCAGCCAATTCGATCGCCGGGAAGTTGGTGAGACCGAGAAGGGTGGAATGGGAAATCCGTTTAATTTGATCGATCAGCGCTTCATCGATCTCTTTTTTGCGATGGCCGTGGATGTTGACCCAAAGGGAAGAGACGCCGTCGATGTATCGCTTTCCTTCGGCGTCGATCAGCGTGACCCCTTTTCCCCGGTCAATAATCGTCGGGACCTCTTTCTCCCATTCCTTCATTTGGGTGAAGGGGTGCCAAATCAACCGCCGTCCCTTTTCGATCCAATCGGCGGAAATCCCATGACCCTCTTTTCCCTTCCGAGCGGTCTGTTTTCCCCTTGGATGTTCCAACTTAGGTCCCCCTCGGACATTGCGCTCTTTGTCTGATCTCTTCAATCGCCCTCAGTCTCTTTATCTCATTGATAGTTCAATAACTTTACTTTCCGAAGACAGCTATAGTATAATGCGCCAACATACACCAAATGAAAAAATAATTCATTCATCTTTATCCATCTTCATGAAGGACGTCGGAAAATTGTTGAGTCGCTTCTTCATTAATTGCGGTACCCACCGGGGGAAATGAATGTCAGATGTTCATCATGAAATACGGCCAAAACGGCTTGTATTTTCCATTTTTTTGATTATTCTCGGAATCGTCATCGGAATTACACTTGTCTCCGAGTTTCGTCTTCTTCCATTCGGGGCGGCGGTCAACGATCCTCAAAAATCGAAGCCCCCCGCCATCAGCCAAGCCGAACAGACCTTTGTTGAAATCTCCAAATCGGTGACACCCGCGGTGGTCAACATCGCGACCACGCGGGTGGTCGATCGCGGGGAAGAGGCGCCCGGTTTCCCGTTTGACGATCCCTTCTTCAGGCGATTCTTCGGCGATGAGCCTCCCCGTCGCGGCCAGCCGCGCGAGCGGCGCGCGCAGAGCCTGGGATCGGGGGTGATCGTCGACCCGAACGGCCTGATCCTCACGAACAATCATGTCGTGGAGAAGGCGGATGAAATTAAAGTGGTGCTGGGAGACAAGCGGGAGTTCAAGGGCAAACTGATCGGCAGCGATCCGAAGACCGACCTTGCCGTCATCCGGATCGAGGCAAAAGAGCTTCCCACCGTTTCCTGGGGGGATTCGGACAAGCTGCAGGTGGGAGAGTATGTTTTGGCGATCGGCAATCCATTCGGGCTGAACCAGACAGTGACGATGGGGATCGTCTCGGCGGTCGGCCGCGCCAACGTCGGCATCGCCGATTATGAAGACTTCATCCAGACCGACGCCGCCATCAACCCCGGCAATTCGGGGGGGGCGATGGTCAACACGCATGGAGAATTGGTCGGGATCAATACGGCCATTTTCACCCAGAGCGGCGGCTACATGGGGATCGGCTTTGCCGTTCCGAGCAACATGGCGAGATCGATCATGGAGAGCTTGGCGAAAGACGGCAAGGTCGTCCGCGGCTGGCTGGGGGTCTCGATCCAAGAGGTGACGCAGCAGCTCGCCAAGGAGTTCGGCCTCAAAGAGTCCAAGGGAGCCCTCGTCAGCGATGTCCTTCCCAATAGCCCTGCAGAAAAGGCCGGCTTCCATCGGGGGGATGTGGTCGTTCAGTTTAACGGTCAAGTGGTCGAGAATTCGACGCAGCTCAGAAATTTGGTGGCAAAAACCGGCGTCGGGACCAAGGCCAAAGTGCGTGTGGTTCGTGATAAGAAGGAGAAAGAGTTAGAGGTTACGATCGAGGAACAGCCGAAAGATATCGCCGGAAGCGGCGATGTGGAAGCGGACCCGGAAGCGACCAGTACGGCTCTTGCCGGAATCGAGGTCAGGAACCTGACCCCGGAGGCGGCCAGACAACTCGGCTTGAATCGAAACGACAAAGGGGTGGTCATCACCCGCGTCGATCCGGGAAGTGTTGCGGACGAGGTCGGACTGCAACGGGGCGATCTGATCATGGAGGTCAACCGCAAACCTGTCCGAGACACGGATGACTATGATGAACTGATCTCAAAAATCGGAAAGGACGAAGCGGTTTTGCTTCTCATTAACCGACAGGGAAGAACCATGTTCGTCACGATTGCTCCTTGATTACTTAAATCATCGGCGGCGAGCGTATCTCATAGATACCGTTAAACTGGATTTCAGAGAACTCATTCGAGTAACGATGATGGCGCAATCGACTCTTGTTTCACCAAACGGGAGGGGCGGCTATGATGGTGGGAAATTACGCAATACATGCCTTTTTTATTCTGCTCAGTACCCTTACCGGTTATTCAGTCGCCTCTCGACTTGTCGAAGAAGGGGATGCATTCTGGGGCGCACTGATCGGGCTGACGCTCGGAGGGGGATTGGTCGCTTTCGGCCTCTATTTGGAAAAAGCCGCGGTCAAAAGGCTTTTCTGGGGCTGTTTCGGGTTGATCATCGGGGTCCTATCAAGCGGTCTCCTCAACCTCATGCTCGATCCGGTCTTCTCTTCCAACCCCTCTTTATTTTTGCTCTGGAAGGGATTCTCTCTTCTCTTTTTTTCCTATATGGGGCTGGTGCTCGCGCTCAAAGTTGAGAAAGATCCGGGTCTGCTGCTTCCTGCAAAACGCCAGGCCGACCCCCCCGCCGCATCGAACAGCAAGATCTTGGATACCAGCGTCATTATCGACGGCCGGATTGCCGATCTTTGCGAAACCGGTTTTCTGGAGGGAACGTACATCATTCCACAGTTCATTCTGCATGAGCTTCAGCATATTGCCGATTCATCCGACTCCTTAAAGCGGGCCCGGGGCCGCCGGGGACTCGATATTCTCCATCGCATCCAAAAAATGGTCGATATCGACGTTCGGATCGTGGATGATGATTTCCCTTCCATCAAAGATGTCGATTCGAAAATCGTCGCCCTTGGAAAACGGATGTCGGCAAAAGTAGTAACCAATGATCTCAATCTGAACAAAGTTGCGGAACTTCAAGGGGTTCGGGTTTTGAACATCAACCAACTCTGTAACGCCTTAAAACCGGTGGTGCTCCCCGGCGAGACGATGCGTGTTTTCGTCCTAAAGGAGGGAAAAGAATCGGGACAGGGGATCGCTTACCTGGATGACGGCACGATGATTGTTGTGGATGAGGCGAGGAAGTGGATTGGAAAGAATATCGATGTCGTCGTCACCAGCGTGTTACAAACCACGGCCGGGAGGATGATCTTTACCCGCGTCCGTGAAGAGCCGGAGCGCGAGGAGTACCAGGCGGTGAGAGCCAACTGATGATCCATGCGGTGATTCCTGCCGCCGGTCGGGGAACGCGGCTGGGAGGCAAAATAAAGAAACAGTTTCTGGCGCTCCAGGGTCTCCCTGTGGCCGTCCACACCCTCACCGCTTTTCAAGATGCTTCCCTCATTGATGAGATTGTCTGCATTACATCTAAAGAAGATCTCTCCTTCTTCGAGCGTCTCGTTTCGGATCATTCGCTGACAAAAGTGACGAAGATTCTTCCGGGAGGGGAACGCCGCCAAGATTCTGTTTGGGCGGGGATCTCCTATCTGGAAGAATGGAGCGATCAGAACGACCTGGTTGTGGTTCATGACGGTGTCCGGCCGCTGGTCACCCCGCAATTAATCGAAAGAGTGATCGAGGCGGCCAAGGCGGAGGGAAGCGCGGTTGCGGCGCTTCGGGTCACCGACTCGCTGAAACAGGTTTCTTCTGATAAAATGATCCTAAGGAGCCTTCCGAGGGAAAATGTCTGGGCGATGCAGACGCCGCAGGTCTTCCGATTGGGAATCCTCCTGGAGGCGTACCGGAGCGCGGCGCAGGAGGGGTTCGAAGCGACCGACGAGGCAATGCTGGTTGAAAGGCGGGGGGTGCCGATTCGCTGTGTGGAAGGATCGATCGAGAACATCAAGATCACCCTCCCTCCCGATCTGGAGACGGCTGAAATCTTCCTTCGGGCGCGCGGAAGCAGGCTCCATCGATGATCCGAATCGGCATCGGGTACGATGTTCACCAACTCGTCGAAGGATCTCCCTGCATCCTGGGGGGGGTCGAGATTCCTTTCGAGAAGGGGCTCAAGGGATATTCGGATGCCGATGTCCTGCTCCATGCGATCTGCGACGCTCTCCTCGGGGCCGTTGGAGAAGGAGACCTGGGCCGGCACTTTCCGGAAGGCGACCCGAAGTGGAAGGGGGTCTCGAGCCTCCGGCTTTTAGAAGAGGTGGCAATGATTCTGTTACAAAAGGGTTATCAGGTCGTTAATATTGACTCCGTCATCATTGCCGAAAAACCGAAGGTTGCTCCTTTTGTCGATCCGATGAAGGTGAACATCAGCCGCCCCCTTTCGATCGATCCGGCCGCGGTAAGCATCAAGGCGACGACCAATGAAAAGATCGGTTTCATCGGGCGGGGAGAAGGAATCGCCGCGCAAGCGGTTTGTCTCATCGAACGGCGCGGGTGACGATGACAATTGAAACTAAAGGAAACGGGTTTAAAGAATGTTGAAAGAAATTAAAGAAGATATTCAAACTATTTTCGAGAGGGATCCTGCCGCCCGGAACATCGCCGAAATCTTATTGACGTATTCCGGCTTTCATGCGACACTCCTTCATCGAATCGCCCATTTTCTCTGGCGGAAAAACGTGCCGGTGATTCCCCGGCTGGTCTCTCACTTTTCTCGATTCATCACCGGTATCGAAATCCACCCGGGCGCCACCATCGGACGCGCTTTTTTCATCGACCATGGGATGGGGGTCGTCATCGGTGAGACGGCGGAAATCGGCGACAATGTCACCCTTTATCAAGGGGTGACCCTCGGGGGGACCGGCCAGGAGCCGGGGAAGCGCCACCCGACGCTGGGAAACAATGTCATTGTCGGCGCCGGAGCGAAAGTTTTGGGGGCGATCGTCCTCGGGAATCACGTCCGGGTCGGCGCGAATTCGGTTGTGCTGAAGTCGGTTCCGGACCATGCGACGGTCGTCGGCATTCCCGGAAAGATCATCCAACGCCGGCGGGAAGAGGGGGTGCTCGACCATACCAATCTGCCCGACCCGATTGCGGAAAGGTTGGAACGGCTCGAGAGGGAAATTCAAGAGCTGAAGCATGAGATCCAACAGCGGGTTTCACACACGATGGGAGGATTTTCCGGATGAAGGAGAAAGTTCTGATTGTGGACGACACCGAGTTCTATCAGAAGGCATACCAGAACAAACTCCTCTCGGCCGGATACATCACCTCCGTCGCAAATAACGGGGTGGAGGCGTTGAAGGCCCTCACGACCGATAAACCCGACCTGATCCTTCTTGATCTGATGATGCCGATTATGGACGGATTTAAAGTGCTTCAGACGGTCAAAGCCAATCCCAATCTTCAAAATATCCCGGTGATTGTTTTTTCCGCCAAGGGTGCGAGCGAAGAGATCAGCAAGGCGCTTCAAGCCGGGGCAAGCGACTTTCTGGTAAAAGCGACCACCACTCCCAATAAAGTCGTTGAGAAAATCAAAGAGGTTCTCCAAAAGTAAAGAGAACGGTTTTATCCTTCTGTCCCCAGTGATAACCCACCTTTATTGACTTCAAACGATTGATGTCTAAAGTCATTGATCAAGACGAAATTGGTTTTTTCACGCGGAATCTTTTGACGTGGTATCGTGTCCATGGACGCGATCTCCCCTGGCGGCGAACGACCGATCCCTATGCGATCTGGGTTTCCGAGATCATGCTGCAGCAGACCCAGGTCGCAACGGTCCTTCCCTATTACGAGCGATTTCTTTCGAGTTTTCCCGCGATCCGCGATCTTGCCTCGGCCTCCCCGGACAAAGTTTTAAAAGCGTGGGAGGGGCTCGGATATTACGCGCGGGCAAGACATCTGCATCGGGCGGCAAACGAGATCATGATCCGCTTCGGCGGAAAATTTCCCTCCCGGTTCGAGGAGATTCTCTCCCTACCGGGAATCGGCCGATCGACGGCGGGGGCGATTGCGACCATCTCCCTGGGCCAAAGATATCCGATCCTGGACGGCAATGTGAAGCGTGTTCTCTGCCGCTATTTCTGTATTGAAGAAGATCCCAAGAAAAAGGAGATCGAGGAACAACTCTGGGACTATTCCGAAAAACTTCTCCCCCGCAAAGGAGCCGACGACTACACGCAGGCCGTCATGGATTTGGGGGCGACCCTCTGCACGCCGGCGGAGCCTCGCTGCCCCTTGTGTCCTGTGCGCAATCAATGCAAGGCCCGGGAAAAGGGGGTGCAGGAAAAACTGCCGATCAAGGGGGCGGGAAAAATCATACCCGAAAGGGACTATGTGGCCGGGGTTGTGTTTCGGAAAGAGAAGGTGTTGATTCGCCGGCGCCCTGCGAAAGGCCTCCTTGGAGGGTTGTGGGAATTTCCCGGAGGACGGGTCGAGTTAGATGGAAGGGCAGGGGGATTCGAGAAAAAGATAAAAGGAACGCTTCAGAAAGAAATTCCATGGACGGTCGATCAATGGGCTCCCTGGGGAAAAATAAAACATACCTTCACCCATTTTAAAATGACCCTCCATGTTTTTTCCGGACGGATCGAGGATCGAAAAGGCAAAAACACCGACGCGCAAAAATGGGTCGGGGTGGAAGAATTATCGAACTATCCCTTTTCTTCCGCTCATCAAAAAATCTTGTCGAAATTAAAACAGCCTGATGAACAGCCACGGCTATTTTCGTGAGCGTTTAAACCAAGAATCGAGTGTTCCCTCTTTGATTTCTTCGAGGGCAATTTGGTTAAAACGATGGTATTGAATCCAGTGAGCCAATTTCTGTATCGCCTCCAGATCTCTCCCTTTTTTCTTTTTCAGCCCCTTCCACTTTTCATCAATCATCTTTTCAGAATAGACCTGGACCTTTTCCAGAAAGTCATAAACCACCGCAGCCTTGATCTCCGGCTTTAGCTTCAGCGCTTCCCTTCGATATTTTTGATGATAAAACGCCATCGGATTTCTCCTCCTGATGTAGTGAGCAGGAGAATATACCATAGCTGCAGATCGAGGAAAACAGATAAGAAGACGCCGGCCGTCAGTTGGACTGGGACGCGCTCAATGTCACCGCTTGATCGGCGGCCTTGGGAGAGAAGGGATAAACGGTGAAGAGAATAATTTGCCGGCGCTTGGACGCTCCGCGAAGCAACTCAAGGGCCGTTTCTTGCGACGCGGGGGCCAAAATGCTGAAAGGTTCATCCAAAACAAGGGGGAAGGTCACATTCGAAAACTGATCAAGCGCGGCCAGGAGAAAAGAGAGAAAGATCTGATCGGCCGTTCCGGAACTGACCTGATCGATCCCGACACCGCTCACCTCGATCTCGCCGTCCTCTTTTAGATGGAGTTTTCCGTTTTGGGTTTGCTTAAAGAGGGCGTACAGGATGTTCGTTTGTTGTTCGACCTGCTGCAAAGCGAAGGGAGGATTTTTTTGTTTTCCGATGGAGAGCGCGGTCGGAATAAACGAAAAAGGGGCGTTCGTGTTCACGGCGGCCGGCACCGGACCCAAATCAGGCATCTCGATCGCTTGAGGCTCTTTGGCAGGCTCCGAGTGGCGAAGGGACTCTTCTAGGCGGTAGAGCTCTTCGGTTAAACCGCTATAGCCCTGAAATTTTTCCTCCAGGATCTTTGTCTCTTTCTCGGCCTCTTGAATCGTCAGGGTGATCTCCTCGACCGTTTCACCCTTTAAGAGAGCCTCTTTTTTCTCCATGACCTCTCGTTTCTTTTGAAGATGCTGCTGGTACGCGCGTTGGCGATCTTTGAACTCCTGAATCTCTTTACAGCCGGTTTTTGCGAGAAGCTCGGCGGTTTCCTTGTGCTCTTTGTCGAATTTCCGCTGCAGCGAGTTGGCTTTTTCATTGAAGCCGGTCATTTTTTTCTCGAGGGCCTTCTTCGCTGCAGCGCGTCCGGTCGATTGAAGATAAGCGAAGAGAGAAAGGCCGATTCCCGCAAGGACACCGATCGGAAAGAGATAACGGAAAGGACCCTGGAGGGTCACAAAGAGGGGGAGCAAAAAGGAGCAAACCGTCACCACGATGCCGATACGCAGTTTTTGATCTTGAAAGAGGTCGGTTTCACCCATGTTCGCCAGGTTGGCTTGAATCTCCTCCTTCTGTTCTTCAAGCTGGGTTAATTCCGTTTGCTTATTCTGTGCGGCTGTTTCATATTGTTTGATCAGATCGGGTCGAACGGTTTCGATCCCGGCAAAAGCGGCGTACTTTTTTGTTTCGGCATCCTGAAGTTGAGTGGCTTCACTATCGAGCTCGCGCAATTGATTTAATCTCCGCTTCGACACGGAGATTCGATCTCGGGCATTCAGCAGCGTTTCTTCGACCTTGGCCATCTCATCCAGCTTCTGCTGGATCTCTTTAATCTGAGTTTGTTTTTCAGCGCGCAGCTCGGGGGTGAGAATCGCCTGTTCATTTTCCGCCGATTGGGTAACAGGAAAGCCAAATCTTTTTGGAGCCGAGCCCGGCGCGCCGGAAACCATGTTCGGCCGATGTACGCCTGATCCATTTCCATGGGAAGCGGCGGAGGGGAACTGGAGCCGGTCGATCAGGAAAAGAGAGGAGAGATCTCCTTCCTGTATTCCCCCTGCCTGCTCGCAGATCCAGGCGGTAATCTTTTTCCGGTCTTTTTCAAGGAGTGTTTTTTGTCCCGACGCATCGAGCTTGGAGAGATTGTAGAGCCCCTTTTGGTAATCGGCGGTGATCCGATAGGTTCCTTTGTCTCTTCCTTGTAAAATGACGGCGGCTTGCGCCGGCTGATTCTCGACGAACCGAATTTCCTTGAGTTCATTTCCCAAAAGCAGGGAAGAGAGAACCCGGCGGACGGTTGTCTTGCCGGCGCCGTTGGCTCCGAACACCAGATTCAGGCCCGGTTTGAGGGAGATTCGGGTCGGTTTATGGAAAGGCTCGATTCCGTAAAGATCGATTGCGAGAAGAAGCATGCGCCAGGATCCGTTTTACGAAGCTGTCGTTGAGAGATTTAAAAAGAAGTATACCAAAATTATGGAAGAATCGGGGAGGGAGGGTTATCCCATTTTTGTATGACTGGAAGAAATCGGTTTACAGACAAATACGGACCGGCCAAAGAGACCGCGAAGTCATTCCGCCCGGAAAACTAGATCGTCGGCGGCTTTTCGACTTGATCGATCATCTGGGCTAGGTTAAAATCTCTATCCGTGATTCCTCCTTGACTGTGCGTCATCAACTTGAGGAGGACCCGGTTATAGTTGATCATCATGTCGGGATGATGATCGACGGAGTCGGCCAGCTCCGCCACCCGATTTACAAATTGCATGGCCGTTTTGAACGTTCTGAAGGAATATTTTTTCTGAAGCATGTTGTCGTAGAGTTCCCAACCTTTGAGGTCGTGGATCTTCCGGCGAACTTCTTCCATCGAAAGGAGTCCCATCACCGATTCTCCTAAAACACAGATGAAACGATCGTAATCAACTTATTTACAGCGTATCATGTCGAAGGAGAAGAGGTCAATCCGGCCGGACGGCCGAAACAATCATTTCCTCAGCAAAGGAGCCATCATGATATCCAGAAATGCCGTGCCGATCAAAATTGAAAACGTAAAGGGGGAGGGTATTCGAGTCACCTGGAGCGATCAGCATCAGGCGGTCTACCCTTACGCTTACCTTCGGGAGAGTTGCCGTTGCGCATCCTGCATTCATGAATGGAGCGGTGAGAAATTGATTCCACCCGGAAGCATTCCGGAAAATATTGCTCCGACTCAGATTGAGGCGGTAGGACACTACGCCATTTCGATTCATTGGAGCGACGGCCATGACACCGGAATTTATGCCTTTGATTTCCTAAAAGAAATTTGTCCATGTGAAACCTGCATCAAAGAACGCCTCAATGCAGGGGCAAAATAGGAGGACGAATCTTCATCCCCATTCGATTTGCTCGTCTCCTCCGATCGGAACCTGCATGAGATTGACTCAATAAACAAACCGGGCCGACGGAAAAGCTGAGCAATCCTAGGAGTTTGTAAGATCACCCCTTCAATTAATCCGTCCGCATTGATTCAGACAGATTGAGCTTCCTATTAAAATCGAATAGAATGAAGTTAAACGATAGAATGGGAGCTCACTTATGGATATCAAAATCGAATGGCAGAATTCAAAACCGTCACCCTACTGGAACGATATCATTCAAGACCATATTAACCGCCTTAAAACCGGACGGCAGAAAATTACGCATGCCCGGGTCACCCTCCGGAAAAGCCAACACCATCTCAATGGAGCCGATGAGGCGACGGTTGTTCTGTCCGTTCCTGGAAAAACGCTCACCGCCAACAAAACCGCCGAGACGATCGGCGATGTGATCAATGAAGTCTTCAGCGCGGTTGAGCAAGAGCTGCATCGCTACAAGGAAAAGCGGGAACAGGTCGGACAAAAAGGCGCGGCGCGCAGCCATCTTCAGGGGGTGATTGTCCGGTTGTTCAAGGACCGGAATTATGGATTCATCCAAGCCGAGGGACAAGAAGATATCTATTTCCATCGAAATTCCGTGTCCGGGATGCCGTTTAACGACTTGGAGACGGGGACCCGTGTCGAGTTCGATGCGGAGGAGGGGGATGAAGGACCGCAAGCGTCACGCGTAAGCATCAAATAGGAAAACTTCATTCCTCTCCCAATAATTATGTTCCCGGTTCCTTTCCACGCGGGACCGATCGAATCGATCGGTCCCGTCGTACTTTTGAACACCAGCCGAACACTGTAAATTTGATTTTCATGACCTGTCCAATTCAGTTCAATTTCGTTTTCTTCCGTGATATAATGGCGCGCGAAAAGATGTTTTTTATAGGGGGACGGCGCCAGGAAGAGCTGCGGGGTTCATATCCTCTCACCCTGCGCGCCTTGCCCCGCGTACCATGAGGAGACAATTGGATGGAAACACTTTTTTCAGGCATTGAAATGTGGTCGTGGTATTCCGAAGAGAAGGGGATGAACTTCAACGGATACCTGATCGGGCA
The DNA here is from genome assembly GCA_021651055.1 of Candidatus Manganitrophus morganii. NCBI lineage: Bacteria > Pseudomonadati > Nitrospirota > Nitrospiria > Candidatus Troglogloeales > Candidatus Manganitrophaceae > Candidatus Manganitrophus > Candidatus Manganitrophus morganii. Next base: position 4,259,639 of record JAJHOH010000001.1, on the reverse strand, counting down.
GGGGAAAGAGCGCGTCGTCATCGACCCGCCGCAGATGACCATCGACGACAAGCAGGATCTTTCGATCGACGGCGCCAAAGCGGTGATCTTGACGAATCGCGATCATATCCGGGAAGCGAAGGAGTGCCGGCTTCTGTTGAACACCAAAGTTTGGGCCCCCGAATCGGACGCCCCCGAAATGGGATCGGTCACTATCGACCAGACCTACAAGGATGGAGACCTCTTGCCGTCGGGACTGAAGGCCGTCTCCATCCCGAATGGAAAATCGCCGGGGGAATCGGCCCTTTATCTCAATCAACACGGTGGAATTTTTATTTTGGGGGATGCGCTCGTCGGCACGCCGGACGGAACATTAAAGCTCCTTTCCCCTGATAAATATACCGACGTCAAGAAAGCGAAAGAGGGGCTTCGCCGCCTCCTCGATTATGAATTCGAGATCGTCCTGGTCGGCGATGGGAAACCGATCCTCTCCGGGGGGAAGAAGGCGGTCGAAGCGTTTCTCAATCGCGGATGATCACAAATTCCTTTCTGCAGCTCGGGAACCGTGCATTTTCAACCGGGGATTATGCGACGGCATTGCAATATTATCAAAAAGCGCTGGAAGGAATCCGGGGGGACCCCGATCTGCTTGCCGATCTTTACGGCAATATCGGGAATGTCTATGGCGCCATCGGGCAGATTGAACAGGCGATCGACTTCTATAAAAAAGCGGTCGAGATATTAAGACGCTCTGAAGCATATGCCCGCCTGGGAGTCACCTACGTCAATATCGGCAACCTTTACGCCGACGAAGGGAATTTCGATCAAGCGATTCACTTTTATAAGCAGGGCGTCCTCCTTTTAGAACGGGAGGAACAATGGGATCATCTCTCCGTTCTTTACGGGAATTTTTCAATGGTCTTGGTCAGAAAGTCGGAGTTCCGGAGCGGCCTGGAATATGCGGAAAAAGGGATGGCGTTGGCGAAAAAATTAAAACGCCCCGCGCTTCTGGCCGATGCTTCCCATCGGCTGTCGAAGGCAAAGGGGGCGATGGGAGAGATCGAGGAAGCCCGGCGTCTCAGCGAATCGGCCCATGCCCTTTACACCGAGCTGAAAAATGAAATGGGCTGCGCGGCGGCCCTTTATCATCAAGCTTTTTTATACGAACAGCAAGGAGATCTGGCGGGGGCGATCCGCTGCTTGGAGCAGGTCGTCGCCATCGATGAGAAGTATGGTCTTCCCAAGCTGGCCGAGAATAAAGCAAGACTCTCCCGGCTGCGCGCCGTAGGAGATTCGGACCCTTTCCGGGAACCCACCTAAAAAAAAGAAAATCATCCCCTATCCTCGTTTTTCTCTTCGTGGTTCCAATTCGTATGGTATAAATAGATCAACGCATCGTCTGAATCGGAAAGATCCTTGGAAAAGGCAGTTGCTCCAGAGAACGAACCTTCACCGGAACCGCAGATCCAAAAGAGCCTTCAGTTTGCCGTTCGAGATGGTCTCTTCTTTTCGGTCATGTCGGGCGTCGGAGAGAGCTATCTCGGCGCTTTTGCGATCTTTCTCAAGGCGAGCAATCCTCAAATCGCGCTTCTCGCGGCCCTTCCTCAACTGGTCGGCGCGTTTTTCCAATTTCTCTCCGTACGACTCCTCAATTATCTAAAAAGCCGCAAGAAGATCATCCTCTATGGTGTGATCGGGCAAGCCTTGGCATGGCTCTTTATCCTCTCGACGCCGTTTTTTTCCGAAAGACGCGCCGTCTCCTGGTTGATCGCTTCGGTCATCCTCTACTCGGTGCTCGGCAGTTTTGCGAATCCGGCCTGGCACAGCTTGATGGGGGATCTGGTCCATTCGAACCGGCGCGGCCGATATTTCGGGAGAAGGAACGGGGTCATGAGCATCGCCGCTTTCGCCTCCCTCTGCTTTGCGGGACTCCTTCTTCACCGGGCGGAAAGCCTGGGACGGGTCGGCTTCGGTTTCGGTCTCCTCTTCCTGATTGCATTTACAGCCCGGCTGATCTCCGCCTATTATCTCTCCCGTATGAGCGAGCCGCTGTATACGCCGCGCGCGGAAGACCATTTCTCCGTCTGGCAATTTCTTCGGGACGGACGAAAAACGAATTTCGGACGATTTGTTCTCTTTACCGCCTTGATCCATTTTTCCGTACACGTTTCCGGTCCGTTTATCTCCCCTTATCTCCTGCGCGACCTGAATTTCAGCTACCTTCAATTCATGTGCGCTTCCGCGGCGACGGTTCTGGCCCAGTTCTTGACACTGCATCTATGGGGACGATTCGGCGACCAATTCGGGAACAAAAAGGTCTTGACGATCACCGGCGTTTTGCTTCCGGTTCTCCCCCTCTTTTGGCTATCGACGACGAATTTTTATCTCATCCTGGCAATCCAGATTTTCGGCGGAATCACCTGGGCCGGATTCTCTCTCTCCATGGGGAACTTCGTCTTCGATGCCGTCTCACCGGCAAAACGGGCCCAGTGCAGCGCCATCTACAACTCGGCGAACGCCGTCGGGATTTTTCTGGGAGCGCTGCTCGGAGGAAATTTAAGCCGCTGGCTTCCGAAGCAGATCGATGCCGGCTTTCTTCACCTGTCGCTGGCTTCGAATCTGCAGCTTCTCTTCTTACTCTCCGCGCTGCTACGGTTCATCGTCTCAATGAAGTACCTGCCGATGATCAGAGAAGTCCGGGAAGTCAAACCGTTCGGGGCGAAGGATTTTTTCGTCGCCATGGCTCAAATGCGGCCGGTGTCCGGATTCAAATTCAATCTCTTTACCCTCGGAAGAGAACGGGCTTCCGCCGTTCTGAAAGAGATCCACCGACCCGAGGCAAAAGAAAAGCTTCCCGTCACACTCGGCGATAGGAAAGAGTAGCAGCGCGCTCCCTCTGTTGATTTACGCTCGACCCCGCCTCCAGGGGATGAAAAAACAGCGCCCCTGTTTGAGCATTTAAAAGTTTTTACACATCTTCAGTCAAAAGGTCTTGTCATTTTGATTTTATTAGTGCTAAAATTTTTTAAGATTTCCGTAGGGGGACATTCAATCGGTCTGATCGGCTGTTGAATGAAGGGGTCATGAAAACAAGACGGCATACATCATCTGGCGGCGTCATTTATAAAGCGAAAGAAGACGGTATCCAGGTCGTGCTGATCTCACATTACAACCAAAAGGGAAAACTGATTTGGTGCCTTCCGAAAGGTTCCGTGGAGAAGGGAGAAAGCCTCCAGGAAACGGCGATCAGAGAAGTGCGTGAAGAGACCGGCGTGTTCGGACGCGTTTTGGAAAAAATCGGGCAAATACAATATTGGTTTTATTCCAAAGAGGAAGAGACAAAGATTTTCAAGACGGTCCATTTTTATCTTTTGGAATATTTAAGAGGGGATGAAAAGGATCATGACTCCGAGGTGGATGAAGCCCGATGGGTGGCTCTGCAGGAAGCGATGGGAATGTTGACCCATAGCAGCGAGAGAACCATTATGGAAAAGGCGACCCGTTACCTGACGGCCGCATACGGTCAGAAAATACCGGTTCCTTCTGTGAAGGTCGAAGAGATCGTTCCGAACGACACGGAAAATTCAAATACGGTCTAAATTGAGCACGAACGCGAGACGATGGGTTTGATGGAGGTTCGACCGATGGAGCAAGTCGATAAGAGAAGAAAAGCACTCCAAGAGATACTTTTGAACAAGAAAAGAGAGGTGGTCCAGCAGATCGAGAATTTAATGGTGGCCCAGGAAGACACCCCGTCCGGCATTCTGGATACGGGCGATCAATCGCTCAAGAATCATGAAACCGATGTCGATCTGACCCTTCTCGAAATGAACAATCGTCTCTTGAAAGAAATAGAGGACGCGCTGATCAAGCTGCCGGAAAACCGATACGGTATATGCGAGGAGTGCGGCGCGGAAATCAGCGCCGGCCGGCTGAAGGCCATGCCGTTCGCAAAATATTGTGTTACTTGCAAGGAGCGGCAAGAGCTTTTCGAAAAGATCGAGAAAACCAGAACCGAAGCCTAAAGACAGGCCGACCGACCGGCCGATTCATGAAGCGAATCGAGCGGCTTCTTCGGAAGTTTCGCGCTCCGACCGATCTGTTCTCGGGGAATGGCCGCGTGTAAGGGGTGAATCTCTTTCTCGACGAGGTTCACCCCTCGTTATTTCTATTTTGTATTCCGATAACCCATTCCCTCTCCAAACCCTTCCCTAGGGAGCGACATCCCGCATTCAAAAAACGATAACTCCTTGAAAAAATCATCAATTCACATTTCCGTTGTTTGACAGAAATCAGGTTCTAAACTAAACTTAATTTTCAAATCATCCTGATCGAGAGTATCATGCTGAAGGATCTCATTGCGAACCAGAAGGTACTGTTTTCAAAGAATCTTTACGCTGCGGGCCATATCGAAACGATCTTCAACGATCTGAAATCAAAAGGAGATCTGGTCACCGCCGTTTTATTGCTGGAGGAGAAAGACCGCTCTCTTCTTCTATTCATTTTACAGGATGATCTTTACGCCGCGGTCGAACTGAAGGAAAATTCTTTCTCGCCCCTTCCCTTTACGGATTATTTTACCGAGATGTCCCAGGCCCAAGGGGCCATCCATCTCTACGTCACCAATCCGATCTTTTTCAAAGCGCTTCTTGTCTTGGCTCAGAAAAAACCGAATATCGTGGCGACGACCGACATCCTCAATATCGAAGCGCTTTTAAATCAAGTGCAAAGAAAGAAGAAGGAGGCCGTTCTCCTGCTGAAGAAGGGGGAGGAGATGAACCTCTTCTACTTCAGGGGAGGAAAACTCTCGGAGACCTATTTCCAAACCGCGGGCGAAGTGACGAAAGAAGGGAGCCTTCAGGAGCAACTCTTAATCTATACCTACTCGTCGGATGGCGCCGAGCCGATGGAGATCCAACTCTTTTATGATCTGGACGTCTCGCCGGCGGCCGATGTCGACGATGCCCTTGAAGCGTTAGGGGAGGGGGTGGAGCGCCATCTTGCCTCCCGACCCCGCCTGATTCTGAAAGAAGAAAAACCGGGAGCGCCGGTCGAAAAGATCCTCGATAAAGGGATCTTCACGTTGGGCCGTGATCTCAGGAGTGATTGGGCGATTAAAGACCCGATGGTTTCAAGAGAGCACGCGATCATCAAAGAGGACCAGGATGGATTTTATATCGAGGATCGGGGGAGCCGAAACGGGACCTTCGTAAACAAGGAGAAGGTCCTCCGAAAAAAACTCTCGGATCAAGATGAGATCCGGATCGGATCGGCGACTTTTCACTTCTCCGGAAAAGAAGGACAGACCGATTCGGAAATCTCCGCTCCGTCGATCTCCGAGCCGATTCGGTCCGCCCCGCAGGAAAATCTCGGAGCCTGGGCTCTCGAAGTGATTTCCGGAAAAGAGGTCGGCCGCTTCTTTGAGCTTTCTCCCAAACTCCTTTCGATCGGCAGGGGAAAAACCGACGTCGTCGTGAACGACCCGAAAGTCTCCCGTCATCATGCTGATCTGGAATGGTCCGAAAAGGGTTTTATCCTCGTCGATCTCAAGAGCACCAACGGCATCTTTGTAAACGATCAAAAGGTCGACAGAAAACCCCTCTCCGCAGAAGATGTCATTACAGTGGGGGACACCCGCCTGAGGGTCGTTTGTAAGAAATGAACCAGGCTTCCTGGCGCATCGATCTTTCCCGCTTTTCTGACGATCCGGTTCTTTTCCTTCAACAATGGATTTCAGACGTTTCAAAGCCGACACTCGTCGGTTATGCCTCTCTTTTTTTCCTGATCGCCATCGGGATACCTCTTGCCCGGCGTTATTTTTCCATGCGTCCTTCGACAAATACATACAACCCGTTGAAAGAGGCCAAAGAAGCCGCCAAATCGCGAGATCCATACCGAGCGGCCGAACTTTTCGAGCAAGCCGGCGAGTATGAAGAAGCGATCCGTTTATACAAAGAAGGAAAAGCCTATCAGCAGGTCGGTCGAATTTTCGAATTAAAAAAGCAGTGGCAGGAATCGGCCCAATTCTATAAGCTTTCCGGGGATACCGAAAAGGCGGCCGTGATGTACCAAAAGGGAGGAGAATACGTCCGGGCGGCGGAGTGTTACTTGACCTGCAAAAAAATATCGTTGGCGGCCGAGGCATACGAAAAGGCAAAGCGGTTCAAGGAAGCGGCGAAGCAATACGAAAAGTTCGGAAACCTGCTCAAGGCGGCGACTCTCTACGATCAAGCCAACGATCCCCCCAAAGCGGCCGAGATGTACGAAAAGTATTTTTTGAGGGAGAAACGGGCCCGTTCGGGTCCCGCTTCCGAGAAAACAAATCAAATCGCTCAGGCCGCCTTCCAGAGCGGGCAAATATACATGAAGCTGAAACAATTTCCAAAAGCGGTCGAGATCCTCACCGCTGGAGGCTTTGCCTTAGAGGCGGCGGAAGCAGCCGTGCAAGGAGGAGAAACGGAGAAGGCGGCGGAATTGTTTCTGACCGCAAAGGCGTTTGATCGCGCCGCCTCCCTTTACGAGCAAATCGGAGATACGCGCCGGGGGAATCGCGTCGTCGGAAAGAAGTTCCAGGAGGAGGGGAAATTCCTTCCCGCGGCGGAAGCCTTCGAGCGGGGAGAGAGCTGGGTCGAAGCGGCCGAGTTGTACGAACGGATCGGCGATAAAACAAAAGCGGGCGAAATGTTGATGAAGAATGGAGACTATCATCGCGCCGGCGACCTGTACCTCTCGGTAGGAGACATGGCGTCGGCCGCTCAGGCGTTGGAAAAAGGGGGCCGATTCAGAGAGGCCGCCGATCTGTATACGCGCCTCCAGCAGTTCGATAAAGCGGCCCAAATGCAAGAGTCCGGTGGGAATTATTACGACGCGGCCCTTCTGTATAAACAGCAGGGGAAATTCGATCAGTCAATCTCCTATCTCCAGAAAATCGATTCTCAATCGTCCGAATATCATCAGGCGTCGCTTTTACTCGGACAGCTTCTCGTGGAAAGAGGAATGATCGATGCCGCGCGGGAGAGATACCAAAAAATTATCTCACAGGAGACGATCGGCCAGGAGAATCTGGAGTTTTATTATCAATTGGCCTTGCTCCATGAGAAGCAGAAGGAGTTCGAAGAGGCGCAAAATCTGTATGAGAGGATCCTGGCGGAAGACTACAGCTATCGGGATGCCAAGAGCCGCAGCACGCTTCTCAAAAGAGCGCTTACCGAGGTGAAGAAAGTCCTCGACGCGACCCGGATCGAGGAAGCCACCGCGCGTCCGGTCGCCGCGCCGGTTCAGCCGACCACCTCGCGGTATAAGATCGTCAAAAAGATCGGGCAAGGCGGGATGGGGGTGGTGTATCAGGCGGAAGATACCCTCTTAAAACGGCTCGTCGCTTATAAAGTCCTGCCGGCGGCCATTCGTGAGAACGAAGCGATGCTCCAGAGCTTTCTGCAAGAGGCACAGATTGCCGCGGCCCTCAATCATCCCAATGTGGTGACGATTTTCGACACCGGTAAAAATGGAGATGAAATTTTTATCTCTATGGAATATGTCAATGGGATCACACTCAAGGAGTACCTGGAGAAGAACGAAACGTCGATACCGAAATTGGTCGAAATCATGAAAGAAATCTGTGTCGGTGTTTCCTACGCGCACAGTAAAAATGTCGTCCACCGCGATTTGAAGCCGGCCAATGTCATGCTGGCGCATGATCTTCGGGTCAAGATCATGGACTTCGGTCTCGCAAAGGTCGTCAGTGAAACGGCGGCGGATAAAACTTCAGTCAAAGGAACCCCGCTTTATATGGCGCCCGAACAAATTCTCGGGGAGAAAGTCGATCATCAGTCGGATATTTATTCCCTCGGTTGTACCTTCTACCGGATGGTGGCGGGTCGCCCTCCGTTTGTTCAGGGAGACGTTTATTACCACCATCTTCACACCCTCCCTGCCCATCCGCGCACCTTGAATCCTAAACTTTCGGAAGCGCTCGACCGGTTGATTATGAAAACGATCGAGAAGGAAAAATCGAAACGTTATAAGAAAGTCACCGAAATCATCGAAGATCTCGGAAAGCTCGCCTGACCGCCAAATCGCCCTTCCTTTTCCTTTTTTCCGCATGCCTTGACAGCCTCTCGAAGAGGAGATTACACTCAAGGCAATGGGAAAGCCGTTCCTCAATTCGTGTAAGCACAGACGTGTTGAGTCCTGATACGTTTAAATTTCGATTGACAACTCATTCGGCACTCCATTAGAGTGCTGATCATCGTGCGGAGGGTGTTGTGAAGAAAGCGATTCCGTTCATTCTTTTCCTCTTGTTGACCGCTTGTGCAACCGGCCCCGAGCGAATGGAAGCCGCGCCTGAGGATTTTCCCAAGGAGGCCGTCATGTTCCAATTCGGTTATCCGGCGGCCTTCGGTCGGATTGTTGATGCGCTGGAGGCGGAGGGTTATGACGTCGCCGTCGCCGATGAACGCGCCGGGTTTATTCAAACGCATCCGAAGGAGATCGACGTCACCCCTGAAGATCCGAAACTCCAATACCGGGGTCTCTACCGGATTCAGGTCGACGGAGATCGCGACCGCTCATGGGCGCTCATCCAATTTATGGTCGTGCCGGAATTGCCGGGCGAGCGGGAAAAACTGGTCAATCGGATACAAGGAGGGACTCCACCCGCACCATGATCCATTGGACCGCCTTTCTTCTATATTGGATGAGGGGATTCGCCGCCCCCATACTGCTTCTCGTTTTTTTGACCGGGTGCGCCTCTTTCACCGTTGATCAAAATGACAAGGCGCAGATTCGGATTTCGAATGGCGCCATGGGATCGGGTTTGGAACTCAATCCCCCCATTCTGAAAATCGAACCGGGAGAAACCGTCTCCTGGAGTAATTTTACAACCTATGATCTCCGAATCCAGATCGAGCCGGCCTCGCCGGCATCCGATCCACCCTCCTTCATCTCACCCTTTACGACGGTTGAAAAAAAATTCGAGGAGGCCGGGAGCTATGATTATACCCTTGTCTTCTCAACCGATAAGACCTTCGGCCGTATCACCGGAACGATCGTGGTGGGGGATCGTCCGGCAAGCCCGCCGCTAAAAAGAGATCAGCCCGAATCGCCTCCCCGGGAGAGAATCCCTGACACAGAACCGTTCATTATCTAAAGGCCGAGCCTCAAAGAGAGGGATGTCGATCCAGAGATGCTGGACCGCCGCGCTTTGGTTCTCACTTCTATTCGTTTTATTCTCTTTCTCCAGCCCCTCGGCCTTCGTCGGAGACGAGGAAAACACGATCGAGATCTATCAGCGCGTCAACGCCAGCGTCGTCAACATCACCAGCATCGCCGTCACTTACGATTTTTTCCTCAATCCCATTCCTTCCGAAGCCTCCGGCTCCGGCTCCATCATCGATAAGAAGGGGTATATCCTCACCAATAACCATGTGATCCGCGATTCCGAACGTCTGGAGATCACCTTGGCCGACGGGAGCAGGTGGCCGGGAGAGCTGGTCGGGGCCGATCCGCAAACCGACCTCGCCGTCATCAAGGTCAACGCGCCGCCGGAGCGGCTGACAGCCATCCCGATGGGGAATTCGGACGGGCTCCGCCCCGGCCAAAAAGTCCTGGCGATCGGGAATCCTTTCGGCCTGGAGCGGACCCTGACCTCCGGCATCATCAGCTCCGTTCGGAAGAACATTCGCGCCGGCGATCTGGAGATGGATGAAGTCATTCAGATCGACGCCGCGATCAATCCGGGAAATTCGGGCGGTCCGCTTCTTAATTCGGAGGGAAAGATGGTCGGGATCAACACCGCCATTTTTACCCCGTCGGGGGGAAGCGTCGGAATCGGCTTTGCCATTCCGATCAACACCGCCAAACGGATCTTGAACGAGCTGATCACGAAGGGCTATGTCGCCTATGCCTGGATCGGTATCGATACGCAGACCCTTCTTCCCGAATTTGCGGAAGCGCTCTCGCTGCCGGTCCGGAAAGGGGTGATGGTCGCCCGGGTGGTGCGGGGCGGTCCGGCGCACCGGGCTGGCATCCGGGGAGGGACCCAACGGGTCGAGGTGGGAAACGCGATTCTGGTGGTGGGCGGGGATATTTTGGTCGCCGTTGATGGGGAAGAGGTCACGTCGGCGGAAGCGTTCCACGAAGTGATGAAAACCAAACGGCCCGACGATAAGATCAGGTTGACCCTCTGGCGGGGCCGGGAGAAGAGGGAAGTCGAGATCAAGCTGGGTGAACGCCCACGGCGGGGATGATGATTTTAATAAGGGTTCGTAGGGGCGAGGCACCGCCTCGCCCCTACAATGCTCCAATGAGGTATGGTATGATTGCTCGGTGGTTATTTTGACAAAGATGAATTTGAGATTGAAATGAAGTTCCTGAACCTCGTCCATGACTTTGAAAAGCTGGAAGCGACGTCGAAACGTCTTGAGATGTTTTCGATTTTGTCGGATCTCTTCCAGCAGGCGAATGCGGAAGAGATCGATAAGATCATCTACCTGGCCCAAGGAGAGCTCCTCCCTCCTTTTCATGGGATCAACATCGGCATGTCGGAGAAATATCTCCTTCGCGCCTTGGCGAAGGCGGGCGATGTCGATCCGGAGATGATCGCGAAACAGTATCGGATCGTCGGAGACCTCGGCGGATTGGCGGAGAAGGTAATTCACGGCGAAGGGAAGGGGCTCACGGTCGCCGAAGTCTACGAGCGAATTGATGCGATCGCCGCGATGTCGGGGGAGGGGAGCGTGGAGCGGAAGATCGATGCCGTTTGCGAGCTGATCGGCGCGGTTTCCCCCCTCGAAGCGAAGTATGTCGCCCGGTTTATGGCGGGAAAGCTGCGGCTCGGCGCGGGAGACGCCACCATCCTGGAAGCGCTGGCCCTCTCGAAAGGAGATCGGGCCTATCGAAAGGAGCTCGATCGGGCCTACAACATCACCTCCGATCTCGGCCTCGTCGCCAAAACCCTCTACCAAGCGGGAGAGAAAGGAATCCGCGCCATGTCGGTCCGGATGGGTTATCCGATCCGCCCGGCCCTCTGTGAACGGCTGAGCTCCGCCGAAGAGATCGTCGAGAAAATCGGCCGCTGCTCCGTGGAGGTGAAATACGACGGCCTTCGCTGCCAGATCCACAAGAGCAAGAATGATCTCGCCATCTTCTCCCGGAACCAAGAGCGGACCACCCCGATGTTCCCTGAAATCGCCGAGGCCTGCCGGAATCTCTTCGGCGAACAAGAGATCATCATCGAGGGAGAGGCGCTTGCTTTCAATGAGGCGACCGGCGATCTTCTTCCGTTCCAGATCACCAGTCAGCGGAAGCGCAAACATGGGATCGAAGATATGGCGAAAGCTTTCCCGCTCAAGTTCTTCGTCTTCGATCTTCTTTATTTGAACGGCGAGGATTATACCCATCATGGGTATGCTCAGCGGAGAAAAAAACTGTTCGAGCTGATCAAGAAAAACCCGGTGATGGAAGTCTCCCACGCCATCGAAACGGAAGATCCGGTCGAGATCCAAAAATTCTTCGACGCGTCGATCGAGCGGGGTCTCGAAGGGATCGTCGCCAAACGGCTCGATGGACCTTACGCAGCCGGTTCTCGGAACTTCAATTGGATCAAGCTGAAGCGGAGTTATAAAGGAGAGCTCTCCGACTCGGTCGATCTCGTCATCGTCGGCTATTTTGCCGGCAAGGGCCACCGGGCGAAGTTCGGCATCGGGACGATTCTCTCGGCCGTCTACGATCCGGGGGAAGATCGATTCAAAACCGTGACGCGGATCGGAACCGGTTTTTCGGAAGAAGAGCTGGTCCAGCTCAAACAGCTCCTCGACGAAGAGGCGGCCCCGGAGCGTCCCCATCCGGTCGACTCGGAGATCACCCCCGATGTCTGGGTGAATCCCAAATATGTCATCACGGTGACCGCCGACGAGATCACCCGATCCCCCAACCATACCGCTGGGAGAGACGCGGATGGGATCGGTTATGCCCTCCGTTTCCCCCGCGTACAGGGGTTCATCCGGACCGATAAAAGCCCGCAGGACGCCACCACCGTTTCTGAAATTATCGATATGTTCAACCTGCAAAAACGGGTGAAGATGGAATGAGTGCGCTTCGCTCGTATCTGAAAGTTCGGATCAAGGGGCTTGTCCGGACATGGACGGAGGAGTGGGCGACCTATTTCATTCTCGCTCCGGTCATGATCGGCGCCGTCTTTCTGTTGGGACGGCGGATCTTTCACGATTTTGCTTCCAAGATCGGCGCGGTCCAGTCCATCGCCATCTCCCAAGAGACGTTGCTTCAAGGGGTGCTCGCCGTCCTTTCCTTAAAGATCTTCTTTAACTTTCTCCCCCTTTCAAAACGCCTCTATCCGACCGAGCAATCGCTGACGATTGATGATCTGTTGCCGATCCGGCCTGAGATACGATACGTGATGTTCTATATCGAACAGCTGATCCGAGACTTTCCCTTCTTTCTTTTCGCCCTTTTCACCGTCCTCTTCTTTGATAAGCCCGACCTGATCGGGTGGGTCTTTACCTTTTGGCTTTTCTTCCCGGGTATGGAGATCGGGTTGACGATCTTATGGAATCATCTTCATCCGCCGAGCCGGGCGGAGCTCCTCTTGGCCCTCTTCATTCTCCTCTGGCTGATCTGGTTTCTTCCGATCGAAAGCATGGGCTGGTGGCTCGATTTCGCCGCCCCATTTCTGGTGACGGTCGGATTTTGGGGATTCGGAAGGTGGCGGTACAGCGATGTCTCCGGGGTCGAGCAGCTTCTGCTTGAATCTCAATCGAAGGGAAACCTCTTTAACCGGATCGGCCGGTGGCTTCCAGAGAGTGTCCGCCCGCTGGTGGTGCGCGACTTTCAGTTGACCCTGCGGAATTTCGCCCCGCTCTTCTGGCGCAATCTGGCGATTGCCTTCATTCTGGTTGCGGCGGTCGTTCTGCGCGGAAATATTCCCGCCGCGGTTTTCTGCGCGGGCGCGGTCTATTTCCTCTCCGCGACCGCTTCGACCCTCTTTGCCCTCCAGCGGCCTTATCGCGCGATGGATTACATTCTTCCCCTTGCGGTGGAGCGGATCTGGCGAGGAAAGGTCCTCTATGCGGTTTTTCTCTCTCTTCCGATTCCCTGGCTGGTTTGGGCCGTCGAAATGATCGTCCGTCCGCTCTCCTCGGCGCAAGGTTTCTCTCTGCTGTTTCAACTGCTCCTCGTGGGACTTGCAGTATCCGCCCTGACGGGGGGGACCGTCTGCGAGGGAGACCAAAAGCCGGCGCTTCACTACATCATCGCCGGCTTCCTCTCGTTGCTCGCCACCCTTTTTATCGCCGTTTTTCACCCGCTTCTTTTTGTTCTGGTCTTTCCGGTTCTGGGGAACCTGCGCGGTTCCGCAATCACGCGTCTTGAAAATGAGGAGGTGGCCTAGCCATGTCGATTCAGCTCCAAGGGGTCACCAAACGCTACGGCCGGATTGTGGCTGTCCAACCGCTCGATTTAAAAATCGACGGAGAAATCTGCGGTTTGATCGGCAACAACGGGGCCGGCAAATCGACCTTGATGAAGATGATCACCGGGCTGCTTCACCCCGACGCGGGGCGGGTGGAGATCAACGGGATCGACTTGAAGAAGGATCCGGAGGAGGCCAAGCGCCAGATCGGCTATCTCCCCGAATCGCCGATGCTCTACCCGCGCCTCACGCCGGAAGAGCTTTTGACCTACATCGCCGAGATCAAGAATGTTCCTTCCCCGGCAGCGGAGATCGATCGCTGGTTGGCGACCTTCGGATTAAGCGAAAAACGGGGAGCGCTCCTGCGGGATCTCTCCTTCGGGATGAAGAAAAAGGTCGCCCTCTCCACCGCTTTCATCGGCTCGCCGCGCCTTCTGATCCTCGATGAGCCGTTCAACGGCCTGGATGTCGCCACAATGGAGCGGCTGGCGGAGATGATCGTCGAATTCAATCGAAACGGCGCGACCGTCTTGATCTCCAGCCATCTGATGGAGTATGTGGACCGCCTCTGCCGGCGCGTATTGATCCTCAAGAAGGGGGCCGTGGTCCGGGAAGGGACGCCGGAGGCATTAAAGGAAGAAGCCAAGGCCTCGTCCTTTCATCAGGCATTTCTTTATTTCACCAGTGACGGGAACCCGGAGACAAAAAATTGAAAGTCGGTTTCGTCCAATTCGATTGCCGGTTCGGAGAGGTGGAAAAGAACACCAACCGCGCGGCGGAGTGGATCACGCGGCAGCGGGCTGACCTCTGGGTTCTGCCGGAACTTTTTAACACCGGCTACCAGTTCACTTCAAAAAAAGAGGTCGCCGCGCTGGCCGAGCCGGTCCCGAGCGGCCAGACGACGCAACGACTGATCCGCCTCGCCAAGGAGAACAGAACCCATCTCGTCGCCGGGCTGGCGGAGCGAAGCGGAAAACAGTTTTACAATTCTTCAGTCTTGGTCGGGCCGAAGGGGTTTATTTCAGTCTACCGGAAGATCCATCTTTTCTATGAGGAAACACGTTGGTTCACCCCCGGCAATCTTCGGTTCCAGGTCCACCCGGTCGGCAAAGCGCGCGTCGGGATGATGATCTGTTTCGACTGGTTCTTTCCGGAGGCGGCCCGAAGCCTCGCCCTTTTGGGGGCGGACATCATCGCGCATCCTTCCAATCTCGTCTTGCCGTATTGTCCCGATGCAATGCCGACCCGCTGCTTGGAGAACCGCCTCTTCGCGATCACCGCCAATCGGGTCGGGTCCGAATCACGCGGGAAGGAAACCCTCACCTACATCGGCATGAGCGAGGTGGTCGATCCGAAGGGGAAAATCCTTTATCGGGCCTCCGATCGGAAAGAGGAGTCCCATGTGGTTGAGATCGACCCGAAGCTGGCCCGGAACAAATCGCTCAATCGCTACAATCATCTCTTAAAAGATCGGCGCGACCGACTGTACGTGAAATCCTAAAGTACAATTCAACTCTTTGCTCTTGATCTTCACCCCTCATTCTTCGTTTCCAGTTCTGTTATGATAAAACCATGAGAGATCCGACGGTTCATGAAACCCGGCCTGTTCTGATCACGCGCGCCTTCATTCTTCTCTTTGCCGCTCATCTTCTCTTTGGGCTTTCTTTTTGGCCATACGTCCTGCTCCCGGTGTTTCTTCAGCAACTGGGGGCCGATCTTTTTACAGTCGGCCTGATCATGGGGACCGCCTCGTTTTCCGGAATCCTCATTCGTCCGTGGGTCGGCGCGGCGCTCGACCGGATCGGACGGCGGAAAATATTGATCGCCGGCGGGGCGATCTTTCTGGGGGCCAATCTTTCTTATCTGGCCATCGATGAGGTCGGGTGGACGATCTTCGTTGTCCGGCTGCTTCATGGGCTCGGCATGGGAATCTTGATGGCGGCCTTCTTCACCCTGGCAGCCGATCTGTCGCCGGCCACGCGGCGGACGGAAGGAATCGCCCTTTTCGGGGTGTCGGGGCATCTTTCCGGCGCGATCGGTGTTTTGGTGGGGGAGCAGATTATCCGGCTTGGGGGATATCCCGCCCTCTTTCTCAGCAGCGCGACCCTTGCGCTTTTATCGATCTTCACCAGCCTCTTTATTCGCGAACCTGATACCCCTTCCCACGACGCCGAACCGGAGGGCTTCTTCTCCGTTCTGCGGGGGCCGGCGCTTCGCATTCCGCTGCTCGGAACCGTCGCCTTCTCCTTCAGCATGACCTCCTACATGGTCTTTCTCAAGCCGTATGCCCTGAAGATGGGAATCGGCTCGATCACCCCTTTCTTTATCGCGTATACCCTCACCGCCGTGACCGTCCGGCTGGCCGGGAGCAGCTGGCCCGACCGGTTCGGACTCAAGAAGGTTCTTTATCCATCGGTGTTTTCAATGGCGGTCGGGATCGTCGCCCTTCTGTTCTGGCCGACCCCCTCGGGCTTGATCGTGAGCGGCGTGCTCAGCGGGATCGGGCATGGATTCATTTTTCCGATTCTTTCGGTCATGCTGATCGAGCGGGCGCGGGAAGAAAACCGAGGAAGCGCGATCACCCTCTTTACCCTGCTCTACGATTTGGGTCTCTTCATCGGAGCGCCGCTGCTCGGCTTCATCGCGATCGGAGAACGTTACGGAAGGATGTACGTCGCCGCCGCGGCGGTTCTCATCGTCAGCCTGATTGCATTCATCCGGTTTGATCGGGAAAAGGGGGGAGGGGGGAGCGGGCCGCCGCTCAGGGAAGGCGGAAGATAAAGTCGGCCATCGCCTTGAAATAGGCCTCGCCTCCGACCGCTTCGGTATTGTTATGGCCGGCGCCGGGAATCGCATAAAAGGTCTTCGGCCCGCGGGCCGCCTCGAAGAGCTTCCGGCCCTGTGCGAAGGGAATGGTCTCGTCCCGGTCGCCGTGGAGGATCAAGATCGGAATTTCCAATCGTCCGATCTTCGAGAGATTATCGTACCGGGTCGTGATCAGCCCTCCGACCGGAAGCCAGGGGAGGGCGACCCGCGCCATCTCTCGAATCGAGATGAAGGGCGCCTCCAAGACCAGCCCCTGCACCTTTCTCTGAAGGGCCAGCTCGACCGCCACCGCCGCCCCGAGCGAAGCCCCGAAAGGAATGATCCTCGCCGGATCGACATCGTCCCGGGTGAGAAGGTAATCATACGCCGCAACGGCATCCAGATAGGTCCCTTTCTCCGAGACCCGCCCGCCGCTTCGCCCATAACCCCGATAGTCGATGATGAGAACGTTTGCTTTTAACGTGTGATGGGAACGGTCGATTCGCCCCACCCGGTGGCTCATGTTCCCCCCGTTTCCATGCAGCCAGAGAATCGTCGTTTGCGCTTCGGGGTGGGGGACGAACCAGCCGTTGATTTTGACGCCGTCGGCGGTGGTAAGGGTGAGGTCTTCGAAGGGGAGTCCGGCGTCGGCGGGGGTGAGGGTGATCTCTTTCTCGGGGAAGAAAATAAGGCTTTTCATGGCGCAACCGCTTCCCAGGAGAAAGGCCGATAAGAACCAGAAGGTGAAAGATTGAAGGAATCGAATCCGTGGCGCTTTCACCATTCGCGTCATGGAATTTTCATGAGCGGAGGGATGGCCGGGTGAAGCGGCTTTTCCGCCGAATCGATGAGGCCAAGGAAGCCTTCGGTCGGCTGGAGCGCATACGATTTCCAAAGTGTTTCGGAGAGCCAGACGGGGCGGGCCGTTTTGTTTTTCATATCGACCTCCCACCACCAGCCTCGCAGAATACCCCGCCGGTCATCCTCCCGCGTGCCATAGGTATAGCTGACGAGGTAGACCGCCCCTTTCCATTCGGTATACCAACCGTAAACACAGTGGGTCTGATCGCCCGTCCAGCACTCCTCGCGCTCGCCGTAGGCGGTCGTCTCTTTCGGAAGATCTTTGATGCTCTCTGTCAGCATTGCCTGGTAATCGGCCTTGATCAGCGCGACGGCGGCAAGAGAGTCCGGTTTCCAGATGGAGGGGAGAAGAAAGGAAATAATAAACCCGGCCAGCATGAGCCCGATAAAAAAGATGATCAGATAGGGAACCAGCTTTTTCACCACTCCGCCAATCCGATCTCGATCGGTTCGACCGACATATTCAATTCGAGCAGAACCTGTAGAGCCCGCCGGGACCTCTCTACGAGACCCAGGCCCGCGTCCTCTCGTACTCGCTGATCTTCTCCTCCTGCTGAAGCGTCAGACCGATATCATCCAGCCCGTTGAGCAGGCAATGCCGCCGGAACGGATCGACATCGAAGAGAAAAAGCAGCCCGTCCGCCGACGTGATCTCCCGCTTCTCCAGATCGACATTCAATCGATAGCCTTCCCTGGCGCGGGTCCGCTGGAAGATCGTTTCGATCTGATCTTCGGAAAGGACGATCGGAAGCATCCCGTTTTTAAAACAGTTGTTGTAGAAGATGTCGGCGAAAGAGGGGGCGATGATGCACTTGAAACCATAATCGAGGAGCGACCAGGGGGCATGCTCGCGCGAGGAGCCGCAGCCGAAATTGGCGCGGGTGACGAGAATCGTCGCCCCTTTATACCGGTCGGCATTCATCTCGAATTCGGGGTTGAGCTGCTTGCCGTCGATAAAACGCCAGTCATAAAAAAGAAACTGTCCGAATCCGGTCCGCTCGATCCGCTTCAGAAACTGCTTCGGAATGATCTGATCGGTATCGACGTTCGGAAGATCGAGCAGCGCGACCAGTCCGTTTAATTTGGTGAATGGCTCCATGAATTCTCCCTTTCTACTTTTTAGAATCGTACTGACGAACGTCGACGAAATGTCCCTCGACCGCCGCGGCGGCCGCCATGATCGGGCTGACGAGATGGGTCCGTCCTCCCTTTCCCTGGCGTCCCTCGAAGTTCCGGTTGGAGGTGGAAGCGCACCGTTCACCCGGCTTCAGGGTATCGGGATTCATGCCGAGGCACATCGAGCAGCCCGACTCCCGCCAATCGAACCCGGCCTCTTTGAAGATGCGATGGAGCCCTTCCTCTTCGGCTTTTTTCTTCACCTGCTGCGATCCGGGGACGATCATCGCATAGACTTTGGAGGAGACCCGGCGGCCCTTCACGAACTGGGCGACTCGGCGAAGATCTTCGATCCGGGCGTTGGTGCAGGAGCCGATGAAGACCCGCTCGATCGGGATCTCCTCGATCCGGGTTCCGGGGCGCAGCCCCATGTATTCGAGGGCCCGCTCGGCCGACTTCCGGTCGTTCGGATCGGTATATTCGGTCGGATTCGGAATGCGGGCGTCGATCGGCAGGACCTGGCCGGGGTTGGTTCCCCAGGTGACCTGCGGGGTCAACGTCGCCGCATCGATCTTCAGCGTGCGATCGAAGGTCGCGCCCGGATCGGTCGGGAGCTTCTTCCATCGGGTCACCGCCGCATCAAAATCTTTGGGAGCGTATTTTCGTCCTTTCAAATATTCAAAGGTCTTCTCGTCCGGGGCGATCATCCCGGCGCGGGCTCCCCCTTCGATCGACATGTTGCAAACGGTCATCCGCTCTTCCATGCTGAGCGAGCGAATCGTATCGCCGGCGTATTCGATGACGCTGCCGACGCCGCCGCCGGTGCCGATCCGCCCGATGATGGAGAGGATGATGTCTTTCGCCTCCACGCCGTAGGGGCGCGGGCCATTTACGTCGATCAGGAAGGTTTTCGGTCTGTCTTGAAGAAGACACTGCGTCGCCAAGACATGCTCCACCTCGCTCGTGCCGATTCCGAACGCCAGCGCTCCGAACGCCCCGTGGGTGGAGGTATGGCTGTCGCCGCAGACAAGAGTAAAGCCGGGGAGGGTCAGCCCCAACTCCGGACCGATCACATGGACGATCCCCTGTTCCGGACTCTTAAGATCGAAGAGGGTCACCCCGAACTCTTTGCAATTGCGCGAGAGGGTATCCATCTGTTTGGCCGAGATTTCATCTTCGATCGGGAGGGCGCGATCGGTGGTCGGGACGTTGTGATCCATCGTGGCAAACGTTAATTCGGGCCGCCGCACCTTCCGCTTGGCCAGCCGAAGTCCGTCGAAGGCTTGGGCCGAGGTCACCTCATGAATCAAATGCCGATCGATGTATAGGAGCGACGGCTTCCCGGCCTCTTCATGGACGACGTGGGCTTCCCAGATCTTTTCAAACATTGTTTTCGGTTTCATGCTGTTCTCATCTCCCGATCAATCCGTTTAATGACGATGCGAGCCGCCATTATAACCGAAACCAAGTGGCGTTGAAAAGTGGTTTTCAGATGGGGTAGTGGGCCAGTTTAAATTTTGTCATGCTCGCGGAAGCGGGCATCCAGAGGTTTAAGAGCACTGGATTCCCGCTTTCGCGGGAATGACGACCAAAAAGGAACCGCTCAACCCAAACTGACCCACTACCTCAGATGGACTTTATTTTGATTATTTCCCTTCTCTTTGATAAGATGCTTTCATTTTGAAAACGAGGGGGCGTAAAACATGTCGAAACTCATTTGGGCCACGGTGGCGGTCGGAATTTTACTGGCAGGGTGTTCGGGTGGAATCAGTGATGAGGCGCTAGCGGGCCTTTCACCGGCGGAGGCGGGGCAGAAGGTCTTTGATGCCAAATGTAAACGGTGCCACGTGATCAACGGCTCCGGCGGGACGCGCGGACCGAATCTCTCGAACGTCGGTGGACGTTTGGAGGAAACGGCCCTCCGGGAATTCCTCCAAGATCCGGAAAAGGCAAGACCGGGAACCCGGATGCCGAAGGTCGGCCTCACCGAGAAACAGCTCGACGTGGTGGCAACTTATCTTGCGGGACTGAAGTAACGCTGATAGAGTCAAGAATGGAAAATCTTTCTCTCTGATACTGATCACCGGCTTTCTGAGTTCTTGATCTCGTCCCTGGATCTCTCCGATGACATGGTGGACGCTCTCTTTCTATTTGCTCGTTCTCTTGGCGGCCGGGTCCGTCTTTTCGGTCAAGAAGGACGCCTATCCTGACCGGGGAACCCTGTTCGACCGACAGGTCTGGAGCATTTGGATCGGCATCTTCGCCGCGACCCTTCTCAAATCGGTCAGCGCCATCGTTCTCTGGTCTCCCTGGTCCTTCCGGAATCAACCGGCCATCGTGCCGATCTATTTTCTGGCCGAAATCTCGGTCTTCGTCGGCGTTCTCCTCTTTTACCGGCTCATCACCGGTCGGCCTTTTACCCTCCTCGGTTTTTCGTCGGAACGATTGGGAATACGCCTCCTCTTCGCGATGAGGTGGATCATCGGGGTGTTCTTCGTTCTTTACTGCGTCTTCTATATCTTCCTTCTATTTCAATCGATCGAGGTGTCCCAAGCCTGGTTGATGCGGCTTTACCGAAACCGCGATCTCGTCACCGCCCTGATGCACTTCTTTGAAAAAATGTGGGGGCTCCCTTCCGTCGTCATTCCGATCCTATTTATGGTGGTCCTTCGTCCGTTTGCGGAGGAGATCGTCTTCCGCGGCCTGTTATACGGGCCGATCCGCCGGAAGTCCGATCCGATCATGGCGGCGCTCATCTCCTCTTTTCTTTTCACCCTGGCGGACGGATCGATCGCGAGCCCCCATCTCCTCACCGGGGTCCTCTCGGCCTATCTCTATGAGCGGACGGAGAGCCTTTTCCCCGGAATGATTTTACATGGGCTGCTTAATCTGGGAAGTGTCGTCTACTACTTCGGCGGGAAAAATGTCATCTCCGTCGTCGTGCGCAAAGCCGAGGCCGGTTGGATGACCCTTTTGCTTGCGGCCCTCTTCGTCGGGGTCGTCATCCTCTATCGCGTTCTGCTGAAGAAGGGATACGGATGGGGAGGGACGGTTTCGATTTCTTAATCGAACCGGCAATCGAGGGCCAGCGCCTTCTCAAGACGTCTCATGTACTCCGGGCGTGAAATCTCGACGGCGCCGAAACTCTGCAAGTGGGAGGTAATGAACTGCGTATCGAGGAGAAGGTAGCCCCTATTTTTAAGACGCTCGACCAAAAAGGCGAGGCAGACCTTCGAGGCGTCCCGCTGAACGGTAAACATCGACTCCCCCATAAAAGCGCCGCCGAGCGCGACCCCATATAGCCCTCCCGCCAGGGTTCCCTCCGCATAAGCTTCCACAGAATGGGCCTTGCCGGACCGGTGAAGCGCCAGATAGGCCCGGATGATCTCCTCGTTGATCCAGGTCTCTTGCCGAGAGGCGCAGGCCCGAATCACCGCCTCCAAGTTCCGGTTGATCACAATTTCAAAAGGTCCCCGGCGAATGGTCCTGGCCAGCCGCTTCGGGAGATGGAAAGATTCGAAATCGATGATCCCCCGGGGATCGGGAGAGTACCATCGAATTTCTCCCCCGTCGGCCATCGGAAAGATTCCCTGGCGATAGGCGGCCTCAAGGAGTTCGGGGGTAAGGGAGATCTGCATGGAGAGACTATACCCGAACTGATGCAGAAGGGTAAAGTGATGAGGAAATAAAAACGGATTAGATGAGGACGGGAGTGAACAAGATTTGTGTCACCGCTCCGATCTCTCTAATCCGTCTTCAATGAATCCGTGTCGGACCGACGCTATGCCGCTTTGCGGAGAAGGTCATCCCGAAGGGAAGAGAACTTTTTCGCCTCGCGCGTAATCGCCTCGTAATTTTGGCTCTCCACATGTTTGCGGGGAGTCAGCAAACTTCCCAAAGCAATCGCCTCCACGCCGATGGAGAGGTACTCTTTAAACGAGTCATAACTCTTGACCCCCGCCGGAATGATTTTAAGGAAGGGGAGCGGCTTGAGGATCTCATCGATATAATCCGGGCCGCCGAGGGCATCGACGGGGAAAACTTTGACCATATTCGCCCCTCCACGCATTGCCGTATAAATTTCGGACGGAGTCGAGGCTCCTAATATACAGGCGACGTTGCCGTCTCGGCAAACCGGAACCATTTCCAGGTTTCCGACCGGTGAGGCAACAAAGTGACAACCCAGACCGATCGCCGAGCGCGCTTCACGGAGAGTCAGCACCGTCCCGGCGCCCACCAGGATATTCCTTTCCTTCATCAATTCCCGAATAACGTCCTGCGCATCCGGAATGGTGTAGGATATTTCAAAAATACAAACCCCCCCTTCCATGACGGCCTGCACGGTCTTCACGGCTTGATCGGCATTTTCGGTTCGAATGACTGCGATAATTTTTTCTCTGGTAATACGCTCAAGCACGTCATTTAACATTTTCCCCTCCGGATCAATAGGCCAAGATTTTTTTGCCGAATCACATGAAAGACCCTCTTCCAGTGTCTCTTGTAAATAAGCATCCGATCTCTCCCAAACCGTTCGAGAATGCGCATCGACCATATGAAAGAGTAATCTGTCTGTTTCAGTTAGGGGACTGATCTGGGGCAGCATTCTTTTCAAAGCAGAGAAAGATCGGTCTGCATCAAAACAAAATTTGCAAAACGAATGCCGTAAAATCCGGCCACATAAGCGATTTATAGACCGCTGGCGCCTTCCTTGTGCAAAAAAATCACAGACGCCGGCCGACCGAGCCGGTTCTGAGAAAAAGAGGTCCGGACAATAAACACAGGACGTCTGCAGGGGGCACTTCTATTTTGAGCGCCCCTTTGAACCGGAGGAATCGACCTTCTATTAACCCGAGAAAAAAATCACAATTTCGAAGAAAATTTAAAAATCACCCTACCGATTTCTGATTCGATGCGTCATTCGGCAATGTGATCTTCCCTACTTTGGGTAAAAGTGAGCATTTATTTTCAGCTTCCAAACACGGTTCAGGCTGAGGTTTCGTCCAAACCGGTTCAAGAAGATTTTGCAATTGCCATGTGTGAAAATGCCGAGCTCCGGCCGCACGGGTTGCCTCCATCCTCGGTGATAATCATGAATGTGTTCTCTCGATCGACCGCGGGAACGCCTGGATCGGTCCTTCATTTCAGGACGGCTTTCCCGATCCGGCCACTCACAAAATAGGCTTCAATCGCGGAGAAAGACTCATTCTCATGCAAAAAGGCTTGACATGTTTGCATCGTCTCGGCTAGTATCCGGCGATGCCCTTTGGGTCCCCATCGTCTAGCCCGGCCTAGGACATCGCCCTTTCACGGCGGTAACCGGGGTTCAAATCCCCGTGGGGACACCAGATGCCTTTTTAAAAGTTTCGCTCTTTCCCAAAGCCGTACTGATTTATACCAAAATTTAATTTCAATCATTTCTCCATTTCGAGCGGAAGAGGAAATTTTACCTTCCGCCGTATCTTTATAAAAAGAAGGGAGTTCCGATGTCAAAGAGAGTATTAATCGTTGATGACAACCAGGACGCCATCCATATTTTGTCGGCAGTCCTGAAAAGAGGAGGCTACGCCGTCTCTGTTGCGAAAAACGGAGCCGAGGCGGTCGAAATGGTCCGTCAGGAGCATCCCGCTCTGATCCTGCTCGATATCATGATGCCGAAAATGGACGGCTTCGAGGTTTGCCAAGAGATCAAGGGAAGCACGGAAACACGCGGCATTCCGATTCTCATGATCACGGCGAGAAAAGACCCGGAATCGCGGAAACGCGGTCTGGAAGTGGGCGCCAGCGAATATCTGGTCAAGCCGATCCACCCCGCCGAGGTCTTGCGGAAAGTTGAGGAATATTTGGGGAACGACCGATCTTCTCCGCCTTCCCTGAAATCGATTTTTCTGCCGTTTCTTCTTCTTCGTGAAAAAATCACTTTTCAGTTGGGAGCGTTTGCCTACTGCTCCGCCGTCGACAAAAAACCGACGGTCTAACAGACGCAGGAGAACAACGGCGGAGACCCGATACGCCGTTGTTCAATTCTGCCGCTCTCGTCAGAGAAATGCTCCCTCCCGCCGCCGCTTGTCTTCTTCAAACCGAACATGGTAGATTGATTTATTGACGGATTCCACAGGAACGCTCGATCATTCTCACCCGGAACCGGGATAAAGAGGATCGGATGAAGATCGATTTCACGAGAAGCGGCGGCTTCGCAGGAATGCGATTGGCCGTCCGGATCGATACGGATACCCTTCCTTCGACGGAAGCGGATCGGCTGCGCCGCCTGATCGAAGAGGGGCGTTTTTTCAACCTGCCGACCTCCCTTAAATCGAACCTTCCGGGGGGCGACCGTTTTCAATATCGGATCAAGGTGGAAGAAGGGGGAAAGCGGAAGGAAGTTTTTGCCGATGAAGCCGCGGTCCCGGAAACCCTTCGGCCGTTGATTGATTATTTGAGCGACTGGGCCCGCTCCAGCCAAAAAAGAAAAACGGTTTAACTTTCAAACCAAGCTGACCATCCGTTGAAATTCATTGCCCTTCTGCCTCCGAAAAATCTTTCTCTATCACAATCTCAACCTCATCCTCGGCGGAAATTCCCCGGTTCCGAATGTGGGCTTTCAGATCGGGGTGCCGGCGCAAGAGGGTGAAGATCGACTTGAGGATTTCCGGCTTGATTTGCCCCTCCCACCGCTTTAGCCAGGCGTAGTCGTCTTCCTCTCCGTCGTAATTTTCGAGAAACCGGGCTTCCAAACTAAACCTCAACACGAACGTCTTCTCTTCGCGAAACACGTTTCCTCTCTTCCGTGGGATGGGTAATTACGTTTTTGAGATGAACAGCCCGATCTGGCCTGCCAAGAACCGCGCGACCTCTGCGGTTTCAAACGGCCAGGCATACAGAATGGAAAGGCCCGGGTGGCGGCGGCGGGCTTGCTCGATCGCCTCGGGAATTTCCGCTTTGGAGTGGGCGCCGCCGGGGGTCATCATCGGCGTAACGACGATCACCTGCTCCGCTCCGACGGCCGCCGCTCGATCGATCGCTTCATCCACAGTCGGGGCGCAAAATTCATTGAATCCGATCACCACTTCGCATCCCATCTCCTTCCGAAGCTGTTCGGCGAGGGCCTGCGATCCTTCGAAAAAAGGATCGTTCTCGGCGGTTCGAGGCCACGCCCGCATCTTCGTGTCGAGCTGATGAAGCCGCTCTTGGAGCGGGGTCCGTTCCGCCGCGGGGGGGTGCTTGAGCTTGGCCCGCAGGTCAAAGAGCTCCGCCCTCTCTTTTTTGGGAAAATCGTTTGCCGGCGCCCCATGCATGGCGAGAACAACGACCCTCTTCAATGGAATCCTCACAAAGGGGTTTATCATTCGGCGTCAAATCGATGTCATGACGGGCCGAGTATAACATGACCGTCTCCCGAATGCTTCTGGAAAAACCGAGAAGGTTGCTGTAGAATAGGCCGACTCATGGAGGAAAAATTGGCTAAAACGGACGGGAAAATAGAAGCGAAGCGTCCCCTCTTGGGAGCGCATATGTCGGTGGCCGGCGGGCTCGATCAGGCGCTCTACCGCGGGCGGACGGCCGGGTGCGATGTCATTCAGATCTTCTCGAAGAACTCCAACCAGTGGAAAGCAAAACCGCTGACGGTAGAAGATATCGCGAACTTTAAAAAAGCCCGCCTGGAGACGGGGATCTTCCCCGCCATGGTGCATAGCTCTTACCTGATCAACCTCTGCTCCGACAAGGAAGAAGAGTGGAAGAAGTCGGTCGAAGCGCTCTACATCGAAATGGAGCGGGTCGAGGCATTGGAGATGCCCTATCTGGTCCTCCACCCGGGGTCACACCTCGGGGCCGGAGAAGAGGTGGGAATTTCCAGGGCAGCCGAGGCGTTGAACCTTCTTTTTCAACGGACCGCCCGGTTTAAAATGCAGATCCTCATCGAACTGACGGCCGGGCAGGGGAGCTGCATCGGGAGCCGGTTCGAGGAGGTCGGCGCGATTTTCGACCGGATCAAAGCGCCGGAGCGGATCGGGGTCTGCTTCGATACCTGCCATGTTTTTGCGGCCGGGTATGACTTGAGAACCGAGACACACTACCAGGAAACGATGGACGCCCTCGACCGGGCGGTGGGCTTGGGACAGGTCCGAGCCTTTCATCTCAACGATTGCAAAAAAGAGCTCGGCTGCCGGGTGGACCGGCATGACCACATCGGACAGGGAAAGATGGGAACGGCCCCCTTTTCATTTTTAATGAACGACCCGCGTTTCTTCGGCTTGCCGATGGTCCTGGAAACCCCGAAGGGAAAAGAGCTCAAAGAGGACATCCAAAACCTGGCCATTTTAAGAGGACTACAGAAGTAGGAGACAATTGCGGATATGGATTTCGGTGCGGTTTCCCAATTCTTATGTAGGTCCCGGCGGGACGTCTCTACAACACCTTTTTTAATCTGCAATCCGCAACCCGAAATCCATACTAATTGGGGTTGATTTCACGCCGATGCGCTGCTAGAATCGGGCGAATAAGTCCTGGCCGTTCCATTTGCTTTTCAGCGCTTAAAAAGGTATGATCGGCCCGCTTTGGGGAATCCCGAACAGGCGGTTTCTCCATTTGAATTTTGTATTCATGAACCGACGCGATGCGGATTGTATTGGAGGAGGATCGATGGCAAACGATAAAAGACAGTATGTGAACTACATTTTCTACAAGTTGGATCCGGCGTGGCGAAGGTTGCCGGCCGAAGAGCGGGAAGCAGGGAAACGGGAGCTGTCCGCGGCCATCGAAGGCTTCACGTCGAAGGTGCTCGTGATCCCTTATTCCACGGTCGGAATCCGTGCCGAGACCGATATCATGCTCTGGCGGATCAGCTACGATCTGGAATCGTTTCAGGACATGACGGTCAAAATGCTCTCGACCAGCCTGGGCAAATACATGAACACCGTCTACTCCTATATCGCGATGACGAAGCGGTCGATCTACGTCGACAAGCACACCCACGAAGGCCAGGAGTCGAAGCGCCTCACGATCGTTCCCGGAGAGTCGAAATACCTCTTCATCTATCCCTTCGTCAAGACACGCGAATGGTATCTTCTGACCAAATCGGCCCGGCAGGGAATGATGAATGAGCATATCGAGATCGGCCACAAGTACCCGACGGTGAAAATCAACACCTCCTACTCCTTCGGATTGGACGATGCCGAGTTCGTCGTGGCGTTCGAGAGTGACCATCCCTCCGACTTTTTAGACCTGGTCATGGAGCTGCGCAACGCCGAGGCGAGCCGGTACACGCTGCTCGACACGCCGATCTTCACCTGCGTCCGAAAAAGCCTCAAGGATGCTTTGAACGATCTGGGGAATTAAACCGCACATGACGGAGAAGATCGAAAATGTCATCATCATCGGCTCGGGGCCGGCCGGCCTCACGGCGGCGATTTATGCCGCCCGGGCGAATCTTCATCCCGTCTTGATCGAAGGGGCTCAAGCCGGCGGGCAGCTGATGATCACGACCGACGTGGAAAACTTTCCGGGATTCCCCGACGGCATTCAGGGGCCGCAGCTGATCCTGGAGATGAAGAAGCAGGCGCAGCGCTTCGACACCACCTTTATCACCGGGGATGTCACCTCCGTCGATTTCTCTCAGCGCCCCTTCAGCATCGTGGTCGACGGGGAGCGGACCTACCGGACCCGATCGGTGATCATCTGCTCCGGTGCCCGGGCCAAGCTGCTCGGGATTGAATCGGAGGCCCGGCTGATGGGCCACGGCGTCTCCGCCTGCGCCACCTGCGACGGGTTTTTCTTTCGCGGGAAAGATGTCTTTATCGTCGGCGGGGGCGATACCGCCATGGAGGAGGCGACCTTTCTGACCCGTTTCGCGAATCAGGTCAGCGTCATTCACCGGCGGGATAAGCTGCGCGCCTCCAAGATCATGCAGGACAAGGCGTTCAAGAACCCCAAGATCAAATTCATCTGGGACACGACGATCACCGATATTTTGGACGGGCCTTCCGGAACGGTTTCGGCGGCGGTCCTCCAGAATCTGAAAACCGGAGAGACTTCTCAGCGGAAGATCGACGGGGTTTTCATCGCGATCGGGCATGAGCCGAACACCGCTCTGTTCAAGGGCCAGCTGGCGCTGGATGATCGCGGTTACATCAAAACCCAGCCCGGGACACCGCACACCAACGTTCCGGGGGTCTTCGCCGCGGGGGATGTGCAAGACCCGAACTATCGCCAGGCGATCACGGCCGCCGGCACCGGCTGTATGGCGGCGATGGATGCGGAGAAATTTTTGGAATCCGATCACCTAGAAAACGAATCGGCCGGTAGGGAAGGACACTAAATGGCGGATCGCCTAGAAAATAGACCGGCCACGAGTAAACCCGATATTCTTTTAATCGCGTGCAGCGAGACCGACTCCAACATCTACTACGCAACCAAGTTCCTCGCCCCCGATAACTTCATCTTCCTTCGCGCCCGCGGTAAAACGCTTCTTCTCATGAGCGATCTGGAGGTCGACCGCGCCCGCGCCCAATCGTCCGTCGATCAGGTCCTCTCCTATTCGGAGTATGAAGAACGGACCAAAAAACGGGGGATCGATCGCCCCGATATGGCCGATGTCGTTCAAACGCTCCTCCAGGAACAAGGGGTCAAGGAGCTGACCGTTCCGGCGAATTTTCCGTTGGAATACGGCGACGCGCTCCGGTCCCGCGGTTTTACCCTCTCGATCAAGAAGGAGCCGTTCTTCGAAGAACGGGCCCTGAAGACGCCGGAGGAAGTGGCCGCCATCCGAAAGAGTCAGATCGCCGTGGAAGAAGCGGTCACGGAGGCGTTCGATCTTCTCCGAAGGGCGGAGATTAAGAACGGTCAAATCTATCTTGAGGGAAAGGTCCTCACGTCGGAGTCGGTTCGAAGCCATCTCCACCTCCGGATGATGGAGAAGGGATGCATCGGACAGCACACGATCATCGCCTGCGGGGTGGATGCCTGCGATCCTCACAATGAGGGATCGGGCCCGCTGCGGGCGAACGAGCCGATTATCTTCGATGTTTTTCCCCGATCCTCCGAGACCCGCTACTTCGCCGACATGAGCCGGACGGTGGTCAAAGGACGGGCTTCCGATGGAATGAAGAAGCTCTACGACACCGTCCTGGAAGGGCAGGAGCTCGGCATCAGCCGCGTTCGAAGCGGCGCCTCCGGGAAGGCGATTCATGAAGAGATCGTCGGGCTCTTCGAGAAAAAAGGGTATCACACCGGCAAGGTCGGCGGGCGGATGCAGGGATTCTTTCATGGAACGGGGCACGGCGTCGGCATCGATATCCATGAGCCGCCGCGAATCAGCCGTGCCGATTGGATCCTCAAAGAGGGGGAAGTAGTGACCGTGGAGCCGGGGCTTTATTACCCGGAGATCGGCGCGGTCCGGATCGAAGACATGGTCCTGGTTGAAAAAGACGGATGCCGGAACCTCACGACCTTTCCCAAAAAACTGGAGATTCCCTAAGTGGCTTCCAAGCGCAGCGGAAATCGATCGACGGGCGACAGCCCAAAAAAGAGCATGGAAACAGAGACCCCGGCCGTCAAAGAACTGGTGGAAAAACTCCTGGTCTCGCTGGGAGAAGACCCGTCCCGGGAAGGGTTGAAGGGAACGCCGGGCCGCGTCGAGCGATCGCTCCGTTTCCTGACCAGCGGCTATCACCAGAACGTCGATCGGGTGTTGAACGAGGCCTTTTTTACCATCGATCATGAAGAGATGGTGATCGTGAAGGACATCAACTTCTTCTCCATGTGCGAGCATCATCTTCTCCCCTTTTTCGGAAAGTGCCACATCGCCTATCTTCCCAATAAGAAAGTCGTCGGCCTAAGCAAGCTTCCCCGGGTGGTGGAGATTTTCTGCCGTCGGCTGCAACTGCAAGAGCGCTTGACCGGCGAGATCGCCCATGCGATTGCGGACAAGATCCACCCGCACGGCGTCGGCGTGGTCATCGAGGCGCAGCATCTCTGCATGATGATGCGGGGCGTCGAGAAGCAAAACGCCCGCACCGTCACCAGCGCGATGCTCGGGGTCTTCAAGACCGATCCGAAAACCCGAGCCGAATTCCTCGACCTGCTGCGACACGATAAGATTTAATTTCTCCGACACCTCACCGTCTTGGGTTCGCGATGATTTCCGTTGAAGAAGCCCAAAAGATCATTCTCGCCGAAATCCGCCGGATGGGGACGGAGCGGGTGCTGCTGTCCAATGCGCTCGGGCGGGTTCTTTCGGAGGATCTACTCTCCACGCTCGATCATCCCCCTTGGGACACCTCCGCGATGGACGGCTACGCCGTCCGTTGGAACGACACCGCCGGCGCGTCCAGAACAAACCCGTGGACACTCAAGATCATCGAAGAAATCCCCGCGGGGACCCTCCCTCAGAAAAAGATCGAGCCCGGAGAGGCCTCGAAGATCATGACCGGCGCGCCGGTCCCGGAAGGGGCCGAGGCGATCGTGAAGGTCGAGGAGACGGAGCGGCACGGCGATCAAGTAAAAATTTTCGAGGCGGCCGATGACGGCGACTTCATCCGGAAAAAAGGGGAGGCGATCCGGACGGGGGATCTGATTTTAAAGAAAGGGATCCGGATTCGTCCCGCCGACATTGCGATGATGGCGTCGATCGGCCGGTCGGTCGTCCCGGTCTATCAACAGCCGCGGGTGGCGATCCTCTCCACCGGGGACGAGCTGGCCGAGCTCGACGAGCCGCGCGGGCCGAACAAGATCCTCAACAGCAACGGCTACGGCGTGGCGGCGCAGGTGATCGAGGCGGGGGGACTCCCGATCAACCTCGGCATCGCCAAAGACACGCGGGAGGATCTCGACAAAAAGCTGAGGGGCGGGCTGCACGCCGACTTTCTGATCGCCTCCGGCGGGGTCTCGATGGGCGATTATGATTTCGTCCAGGAGGTCTTGATGGAGCTGGGAGCCGAGATGAAGTTCTGGAAGGTGGCGATGAAGCCGGGCCAGCCGCTCGCCTTCGGGGTGATCGGCGGAAAACCGGCCTTCGGGTTACCGGGGAATCCGGTTTCCGCGATGGTTTCTTTCGAGCAGTTCGTCCGCCCCGCCCTTTTAATGGCCGGCGGCCGGACCGAATTCTTCCGACCGATTATTCAAGCAACCCTTGAAGAAGAGGTCCGCAAACACCCCGGCCGCCGTCACTTCATGCGGGCGATCGTTTCCGTCCAAAAAGGGGAGTACCGCGTCCGGACCACCGGCGATCAGGACTCCCACATCCTTCTCTCGCTGGTCAAGGCAAACGCGCTGATGATCCTGCCCGAAGCCGGCAACCTCCACAAAGCGGGTGAAAAAGTCGCCGTCCAGCTCCTGTCCGATGTGGCCGTTGCCGGAAACGAGCTAAGTGGATTAATATAGAGTCTGTTCCCAATCTCCTTGTCACCATCCTTCCCTCAGCGATCTTGAAACCCGCATCAAGTCACTGATTGTTGGCGCTCGACAAACGTCTCACTGAGAGGAACCTTCATCATGACTTACAAAATAGAATTCCAGCATAAATCGGAAGGCCGCTTGCGACCCTCCGACACGAGCCAAGACCAGGAACTGATCTTTAAACAAGGAGAATTTATTCCGATCCCCAACGTCGGCGACAGTGTGACTTACTCCCATGATAACGAGCGGAGAAGCTATCGGGTGGTTAGCCGGCATTTTAGTTATTCATACACTCCCGCAGAAGGCGAACTCTGTCATATCAATATCGTTGTGATCGATCTTTCGAACGACGAGGAGGCGGGGCGGCGGAAGGGATAAGCCAAAAAACGGGCGCCCGAAGGCGCCCGTTTTTCCAATCATCTATTTTAATCATCCCTTACCGGGGAGGCCGTTTCACAAAGATCGGCCGATGGTCGTCGCGATAGATCGCAAAAGTAATGCCGGGGCTCTGAATGTTGACGAACATCATCTTGCCGTCGTTCGAAAAACAGGCGCCGCAGAATTCACTGGTAGTAAAGTTGTTGCGGGCGAACTTGAAGAGATTACCGTCGTCGTCCACGCCGACAACGAATTGCTCCTCTCCGCCGTCCTCACACATGTAAAGCGCGCCGTCCGGCCCCACCGTGATATTGTCCGGGTTGTCCAACGCCCCCCCGCTGGTCGATTCCACCAGCAGGGTGACCGTCTCGCGACGGGGGTCGTAGGCCCAGACCTGGCCGTTCCCTTGATCGCCGCCGCCGGTGCAGACAAAATAGATCAACCCGTTTGTATACCACATTCCCTCGCCGCGGGAAAATAGCGCCGCCCCCTTGGACTGGGCTTCAACGCGGACGGTGTCGCCGGCCGGATCGACCTCTTCGATCTCGACCCAGCTCACCGGAAGCGGCTGCCCGAGGAACGACTGAACGCCGGTGCGGGTGTCGGCGTTGGTGCCGGTGGCCGGAAAGATCGTTCCATCGCAGACCGCCATCACATTCGGATCGATCACCATGGCATACAACCGACCTCCCTTCTGCAAATCACCGAATTTACTAGCACGGCGGACCTTCGGCACAAATTTGTAGAAGGCGCTGTCGCCGCGGTCCTCCGTCTCGTAGACGTATCCCGTTTGAGGATCGGTCGCGTTGGCCTCGTGATTGAAGCGCCCCATGTCGACCAAGGGAATCGGATCGACCGCTTCGGGCAGATCCGCCGGCACCTCGAAATTATAACCATGTTTTTTGGTGACGTTATTGGCGCCCGTCGGAATTGAGACATCTTCCTCGCAGCTGATCCAGGAATCCCACGGCGTCAGACCGCCCGCGCAATTGCGGATCGTTCCGCCGAGCGAAATCCAATGGCGGACGAGCCGCCCCTCCCGGTCGATGATCAGCGTCGTCGTCCCGCCCCCGCCTTGTCCCGCAGGAAGAATAAAAGGATCGTAGACTTTTCCGTTGGGGGGAAGACAACCGACACGGCTGCCGAATTTATTCTCGGCGGGACCGAGCTCATGGTTGCGAACCAGGATATGCGAGCCGCGGCGCCCCTGAAAACAGGCCATCCCGTCGTGATCGCCCGGCACCAGCGCGCCGTCGTTCATCGTTTGACCCGTGATCGACAGGGCGGTATACGAGAAACCTTCGGGCAGTTCGAGGAGCGCGGTCTGGCTTAGATCACCGGCCGCCGTACTCGTGAGATCGGCCGCGTTGAGCGGAAGCTTGGGGCTGATCGGGCCAAAACCGACCCCTTCGCCGTTCGCGAGGCAGACGCCCGGCGCGGGAAACCGGCCCGGCTTCTGGGCGTATAACTTCCCGAGCGGTCCAACCGCGGTCCCGGCGCTTACAATCGCTAGCATGCTTAAAAATTTCCGTCGCGACAATGTCGTCATCTTGTTCCTCCTTTGAGGTGAATAGATTCTCCGCCTGACGAGACGCCCGCCAAACGGACCCCCTCGTCTGAAGAGAGACTAGCGCAACGAAAATACCGCTCCCTTAAGAACCTGTTAATTTTCTGTTAAGCATGCGCTGAGGACGGAAAACGGACGACACAGGCGAAGGGCGCTTACCGTTTGGGAGAAAGATTTTGCTTTTCGAGTAAATCGATTTAAAGAATGGGGGTTTGACTTCTAGGGGGAAGTTAGAAAACAACGAGAGAAGAGCAGACTCTGACTCTGCTTACCGACAAGGTTTAAATCCTCGTCCCTCCAATCGTCTGAATAAGCCGGGGAGTGGAGCGCTCAGGATCCGTACTCGTCCTGGTAATCTTCCATTGCGGCCTTGATCACCCGCTCCGCATGCTCCCGGTTGTACGCGGCATCGATGACCACATGCGACGACTCGCCGGGGACAAGCTTGTAAGTGCTGAAGTAATGCCGAAGCCGCTCTACAAGGACCCCCGGCAACTCCGAGATGTCCTTCACATCGGACCAGAGATGATCGTTCTTGATCACGGCAATGATCTTATCGTCGGCTTCACCGTCATCCAACATCGGCAATCCCCCCACCACGCGGGCTTGCAGAATGACGTCGGACCG
Source organism: Candidatus Manganitrophus morganii (assembly GCA_021651055.1). Lineage (NCBI taxonomy): Bacteria > Pseudomonadati > Nitrospirota > Nitrospiria > Candidatus Troglogloeales > Candidatus Manganitrophaceae > Candidatus Manganitrophus > Candidatus Manganitrophus morganii. Next base: position 4,225,491 of record JAJHOH010000001.1, on the reverse strand, counting down.
GTCGATCGGCCGCTCGCTAAGGACACAGATATCCAATGGATCGCGGTCCCCGATCTTGGCGTTCCGCATCAGCGCGCCGACGCGCCGGCCGCAGTAGGTGCGCGGAACGAAGCCGTACAGGCTGGGAGGGAGGGCGGAGGACCGTTGAGGACGGTCTACGTGCAAATAACCCGTCACCTTGTCCAATTCATATTTGACCGTGTCAAAAGGGGTGATTTCAATATAGGCGTGAACCAATGAGGGAGGATTCGGACCCACCTCGAGACCGTGCCAAGGATGCGGCCTCCATCGATAGAAAGGGGATGGAAAGGACATGTCGTTTCTCCAATGGTTTGGGGGAATAAGATCTCACCGGTATGATCGCCGGGCGGTTCTGTTTTAATCATCCGGTCATGAAAAAAAGAACGGGTCACATTCAATGATTATACACGATCCGCTTAAAGCCCTTTTCTTAAAAAACGGACCCTTTTTATAAACCAGTTATACCTGCATGTCAATCAGTTATTCTGCGGGAAAATTCAGATGGGCCTAGGAAGGGGATGCAGAAGTGTCGTTTTCCAGATAAAGCGCGACAGCGGCGCCGGCGCTGGCGGCGCTGATCGTCTTTTTGACCGCAAAACCGCGTGCGATCAGACTTTCTTCCCGCCAGGAATTGCCGTGGACGCCGAACATGAGGTTGGCGGTCATTCCGATGCCGTTGAGGATCGCTTCGCCCATCTCTTCGCTCGCGGCAATACCGGTAATGAAGCCGATCACGAGAATGGCCAACACGACGCCGATGCTCAGCTTCCACATCTTTTTCATCATCGCCCAGACGAACCCGAAGAAGAAAGCGGGCCAGGACCAGCCTTGTTTCACCGCCTCGATCGCGCCGGACGGATGCTTAAAGATCTTAAATTGCTTCATTTCGGTTGCCTTTGAACCTCACAAAATTCACGAGCTTGGTTATTACGTCTCTGTTTTTATATTTCAACTCGCCTCCGTAGTCAACAGCTAATTCGGAGGAAGTATGAATATCGAGAGAAAGAATAGGGGAGTCGGAAGAAAAGGGGGACAGGCCGCCTGAGTCACCTGTCCCCCTTTCTCAGGCGGCAGATCGTCGGCTAGAACGCCCTTCGGCCGGGATGGGGCGCCGGTTTAGTGATCCCTCTGCGGACAACCTCGACCGCTTTGGCGACCTGCTCTCCATATTCCGGGTCGGCGTTACGGAAGTGCGCAATGGAACGTTCGATAATCTCCTCACGGCTGACCCGTCCCAATGTCGAAGCGATCGCTTCGATCAGCCTTTTCTTCGAATCCGGGGAAATCAGCCGGTAGAGATCGCCCGCCTGCACGAAGTCATTGTCTTCGGCATGGCGCGTCGCCTTTTGCGCGCCGGTCATGCCGTGCACCGCCAAAGGAGCGTCGTGCCGTTCGTTGCTCTGGGCGGGGCCGTTGTCGCTGTTCGGTTCGTAGTTCTTCGCGCGTCCGCCGTTGCCGTCGGAGCGCATCGCGCCGTCGCGTCCGTAATTATTGACCTCAGCCGCATGCGGCCGATTGACCGGGAGAGAGGTGTGGTTGATGCCGAGACGGTAGCGGTGGGTGTCGCCGTAGGCGAACAGCCTTCCCTGAAGCATTTTGTCGGGGGAGGGGCCGATACCGGGGACAAAATGGCCTGGGTTGAAGGCGGCCTGTTCCACATCGGCGAAGTAATTCTCCGGATTGCGATTCAAGACGAGCTTGCCGACCTCGATCAACGGATAGTCGGCGTAATGCCAGACCTTCGTGAGATCGAAGGGGTTGAAGCGATAGTTTGCCGCATCGGCGACCGGCATGATCTGCATCTTCAGCGTCCAAGAGGGAAACTCCCGGCGGTCGATCGCACGGAACAGGTCGAGATGGTGATGGTCCGGATTTTCACCCGCGATCCGCGCGGCTTCCTGAGCGGTCAGGCATTGAATCCCCTGATCTGTCTTGAAGTGGTACTTCACCCAAAATGCTTCGCCGTTTGCGTTCATCCACTGAAAGGTGTGCGAGCCGAAACCGTCCATGTTCCGATAGCTCGCCGGAATGCCGCGATCGCTGAAGAGCCAGGTGAACTGATGGGTCGCCTCCGGGGAGTGGGAGAAAAAGTCCCACACATTGTCCGGCTCCTGGACGTGGCTGTAAGGGTCCCGCTTCTGCGAATGGATAAAGTCGGGGAACTTGAGCGGATCGCGCAAGAAGAAAACCGGCGTGTTGTTGCCGACGAGATCGTAGTTGCCTTCTTCGGTGTAGAACTTGATCGCGAAGCCGCGCGGATCGCGAACGGTGTCGGCCGAGCCAAGCTCTCCCGCCACGGTCGAGAAACGAATGAACAGATCGGTCCGCTTGCCGACCTGATTTAAAAATTTGGCTTTCGTCCAACGGCTCACGTCCGCCGTGACCTCAAAATAGCCGAAGGCCCCTGAGCCCTTGGCATGGACGACCCGTTCGGGGATCCGCTCGCGGTCGAATCGGGCGAGCTTTTCGATCAGGTGGTGGTCTTGCAACAGGATCGGACCGTCCGGTCCGGCCGTTTGGGAGTTCTGGTTGTCGGCCACCGGCGCGCCGGCTTCGGTCGTCAGCTTCTTGGGCTCTTCGTTCATGTTCGTTCCTCCTTTGTGGGTTTATTCTAAACTTAGAATTATTCTAATATCTGAGTAAAAAATTTACTTCTTTGTGCCTCTCAATAAAACCTGAACCCCGTTGATTTTGAATTCTTCACGTAATTTAACCGAGAGGTTGACCGATTCCGGCTCGACATCGTGCAATTGTCCGGTCTTTTCGTCCAGGAAATGGTAATGAACGTCGGTGTTACAATCATAAACCGCTGAATCGGAATGGGGGAATTTGAACTCCTGAATGAGCCCGGCATCGACGAGTGTCTTCAATGTATTATAGACGGTCGCCAGGCTCATCTTTGGAAAGTAGCGATCGGCCCATTTTTTAATCTCATCGGCGGTGGGATGATCCGCTTCACAGAGAATATAGCGGCAAATCGCAATCCGTTGGGCGGTCGGCTGAACCCCCGCGTCGATCAGCCTCTTCTCAATTTCCGGATGACTGAGTTGTTCTTTTTCTCGATGCATGCTAATTAGAATAACTCTAATATTAAACTAAGTCAAGGTTAATTTAGAGCCATGCGCATTAGAAAAAGTTCGGGTCATGCCCGAGCATGTCCTTGTCCAAGACAACCTCCCGGATCCGCTGCACCCGCTGCTCCGCCTGGTTGGCCTGCTCGGCACACTCCTTCGCGACGGCGGGATCGTTTCTCTCGCGCGCCAGCTGCTCCATCTCCCGCAACAGCAATATCCGCTCTTCGATGGCGCGGACGGCGTTCCACAAGCCCCGATCAATGGCGTCATTGACATCGGCGAGCAGGCTCTGAAGCGAGAAGGAATGGCCGGTGTGGCATCGGAAGCGGACGATTCCTCCTTGCCGAATTTTAACCAGCACCCCATGACATTCCGGACAGGTGTTGGGAGAAACCGGGCCTAATCTCATGACCCCGGTCTGCAGGGCGTTCCCCTCACGGGCGATCCGGTTTTCAATCTCGATCAATTCGGATATTCGCGCTTCCCCCTGGAGGACGATCGGCTCACGGGTCAGGCGCGTCAAGACGGCGGCCATCTCGGCGACCGGCAAGGTGTGATCGACCGTCACATGCTGGCGGGCACTCTCCGGCATCGATGCGTGGAGCGCATCCTGGGGAGATTGAACGATCGCCACGCCGCCGCGATCTTTTATGCTCCACAACCCGGCGGTGCCGTCATCGAGCATACCGCTGAGGATAATCCCAATGACCCGCGGCCCGCAGGCGGCCGCGGCGGAACGGAACAGCACGTCCACCGCGGGGCGCATCCGGTTCTCCTTGGGTCCACGCGTAATTCTCACCCGATCCGACTCGATCATGAGGTGCCGATCCGCAGAGGCGACATAGATGCGGCCGGGGGTGATCGGTTCTCCATCGATGCCGGTCCCGGCGCGAAGCGGCCCGGCACGGTCGAGAATCTCGTGCAGTTGGCTGGGAGCATACACGGGAATGTGCAATACCACCAGAATGGCGGCGGGAAATCCGGACGGCAAACCGGATACCAGTGTTTTCAAGGCCTGAACCCCTCCGGCGGACGCTCCGATGACAACGATGTCGCGTTGAACCATGTCGCTCCTTCTTCCAAGGGGACCCAGCGGGACGGAACCGGGTGAGGATGAGACGAAAACCCCTGAAGGTCGATTTGCGATTAAATTGTCAGCATTATGCCGCTTCCTGCTTTTCCTCCGGCGGCTCCTCGGATTGGACTTCGATCCGCCTTCCGTTCCCCTCCGTCGCGGGAAGCGTTACGAAGAGAACCCCTTTGTCAAACCAGGTTCGAACCCCCTCTTCTCGAATCGGCCCTGGAAAGACCACCGCCCGCTCGAAGCGATCGAAAGAGGACTCCTGAAAAATGCACTTCTCCGGATCAAAACCCTCCGGCGGTTTCCGTTCGCCCCGAATATAAAGTTGGTTGTCCAGGACGGAGAGAGAGACATCTTCCGAATGAACCCCCGGAAGCTCCATCCGGACGACCCAGTATCCGTCCCTCGTATAGAGATCAACCGAAGGAACCCATTCGCCCGGCTGATAGCCGGTGCCGAAGGCCCGCTCGCCGAAAGTCGTTCGGAAGATCACATTCAACGATCGGATGAGATCGGCCATTTCTTCAAATGAACGCCATCGGAAGGCTTCTCCTGCCATACACTTCACCTCCTTAATCAAAACTGTCCTTATGGTTTGGTTTCAATTTGAATTCATCGGTTTCTCTGTCGCCAGGCCTAAGGGGCTGCTCGTCTGCGATGGATCCGGAATTATGCCGCTTTCGGCGTTTCCTCCGAGGACGCTTCGGATTGGATTTCGATTCTCATTCCCTTCTCCGCCGTCACTGGAAACGTCACGTAGAGGATCCCTTGGCGGTAACGGGCCTTGATCTGGTCTTCCGGAACGGGAGCAGAAAGGCTGATGATTCTCTCGAAGGGACCGGTGGAACACTCGTGAAGAATGCAATATTCCGATTTTAAGGCCTCCGAAAGCTTTCTCTCCCCACGGATGATCAATCGATCATCGACCACCGAGACGGAAACGTCATTTGGGTTCACTCCCGGCATCTCGACACGGACGACCCACCGGCCGTCCTCTCTGTAGAAATCGACCGGCGGCGTCCAGACCGTTTCTTGATCGGTGTCGAGCCCGGCTCCCGAGGAGTGTTGTCCAAAAATCATCTTGAAAAGATCATAGAATTGGCGTCTCAGCTTAAAAGGACGCTGATCGAAACGCGCATTCCTCATCGATACCTCCTTTGGTTTTTAAGACCCTTTTATTATGAGCGTATTGATTCAACCCGGTCAAGGTTGGCGTCGACGACGAGATGGGTGGGGGATTTAATTTACAAGCTAAATGCAGCGGCGGAACCAGGCGAAGAAGATCCTGAAGCAGGCCGAGCCCTGGCTCTTCCGTTAATAAGCCCTTATTGTTTCTAGGTTAGTGCCGGATATTCAAAAAAAGATAGGTTCCGATTCCGATAAAAAGGAGATTAGCCCCCCAGGCGGAGAGCCAGGGGGAGAGGGCGTTCACGTGACCGAGCGAGATCGTGACTGAAAAAACGAGATAATAAAACAGCCCCAAAAAAAGGCTGATTGCCCCCCCCCGGGCAACTCCCGTGCTCCTCCGGTCATGAAGGGCGAATGGAATTCCCACCAAAACCATCATGAAGTTGATAAAAGGAAAAGCTTGCCGGCCGAGAAGATCGACGCGGTACCGCGTCACATCAAATCCATCCTGGGAGAGCTGATCGATATAGGCTTCAAGGTGCTGATATGTCATCTCCTCGGGCTGGGCGACCACCTGTTTAAAATCTTCCGGCCGCTTGTTGATCGGAATGATCTCTTCATCGAAACGTTTGATCTGAACAGTTCCATCCGGCTGAAATCGACGGCGGATTCCTTCGGAGAGGACCCAGCTCCCATCTCGGTATGTCAGCGCTTCGGCCTCGATCGTCTCCGGCAAGGAGAAATCGTTCCCGAGATAATAGATCTTGATCCCATGCATCTTCCGCCGATTCGGCTCCGCGAGCTCGATGTTGAAAAGGGTGCGGCTGTCGAGGCGGAGCCAGAATTTGTTTTGAACCAACTTTCCGTCCACATTCCTCTTTTCGATCCGGACCTCCTGAATCACTTTGGCCTGTTTGTACGCCGATGGAATCAGGGTGCCATTAAGAAAAAAGAGAACGCCGCTGAAAAAGGCGCCGAAGAGAAGGAGGGGAGCGGTCAACTTGAGAAGGCTGACCCCCGAACTTTTAAATGCGATGATCTCATTGTTTCGCGACAACATTCCCAACGTTAGAAAGGTAGCAATGAGAACGGCCAGTGGGGAAATGTCGAAAAGGATCCTTGGAAGCTTGTAGAGGAAATATTGAACGACCAGCAGAAAGTCCGCATCCCGCTCTGAGAACTTCCGTATTTTTTCCAGAAACTCGATCGTCAAATAAACGAGGGAGAGGACCGCAAGCGTGACCGAAAAAAACTTCAGGTATTCTTTCAGAATATATCGTGAAATGATCGACACAGCTAGGGCCTCTTGTTGCCGAGTTGAAGGAATTTGGGATACGACTCCCGCGCCATCGCCCTCATCAGATAAAGGGTCAGGGGAATGAGCGCAAAATGGGGAACCCAGACCGCCAGAAAGGGGGTGGCGAACCGGATTGTGATCAAGTAGTCCCCCAATGTATTGAGCAAATAATAAAGGGTAATCAACCCGATTCCGACGGTGAATCCTCCCAAACGGCCGGTTCTTCCCGAGATAATGCCGAGCGGAACACCGACCAGACCGAAAACAAGCGAGGCGAGAGAGAAAGAAAAGTTTTTATAAAATTCAGACAAAAGACGCAAGGCGCGAAGATCTTTTCCGCCGGATGCCTCCACGTTTTTCTTAATCTCCCGGTAAGTGGGGGTCTCCAAATTCGTATTTCCTCCCTGAAGGACCGACCCCAAATCCAATCTCAAATCATACGTGGCAAAAACCACATGCTGATAATCGGCGCCCTCTTTTCTCTGCGCGTGGAGACTTCCATTTAGAAGATGAAACTCAATGGCGCCGGTGCCGGGATCGTTCAAGAGGATTCCTTTTTTTGCAACGATGATCCTGGGAGCGTTCTGATCTCTTACATCGTAGATGAAGACCCCTTCCATTTCCGTGAAGGTCGGCATCGACTCAACGTAGATCATAATATCCGAAAACGTTCCGTTGAATTTCCCCTCCTCGATTCCGACGCTGGCCCGCTTCTTCAGGATCTTCATCGCCAGTGATTTGAAGGAGCCCCCGCCCCAGGGCTGGGCGATCATTCCCATAAATAGGGTAACGAGAGCCGCCGCGACCGAAAAGAAAAGAACCGGACGGAGGTAACGATAAAATCCGACGCCGGCCGATTTCAAAGCGGTAATTTCGTTATCATTCGAGAGTCGGTTAAAAGTCATGACCGAGGACATCAGGACGGCCATCGGAATGGTCAAAAGGAAAAAAGAGGGGAGAAGGGTCAGAAAGATCTGTCCGACGCTGAGAAGATCGACCCCCTTGTCGATGACGAGCTCCATCAACCGCAAGAGTTGATGAATGAGAATTAAAAATGTTAGTATAAAAATGCCGAAAAAAAAGGGGATCAGCAGCTCTTTGAGAATGTAACGATCGAGAATCCGAATCATGATGTGACACTATACATGGGAAGTGATCCAATTGTAAATATGGATCATTTCAATCTTACAGTAAAAAAGAGCGTGTCGAAAAACGTCGCGCATTGACTGGGAAGATCCATAGGAACCTCGGCGCGATCGGATGAAACACACGCTAATTTGATCAGCGAAAGGGGAATAAAATGAAGAACTGGATTAGATTAGCCGCTGTTTTGCTCATTGCAACCGGTTTATCCGCCTGTTATGAGCGTCCTCAAGAGGAACAAAGCCCGCAAACACCCGCTGAAACACCATCACCCGCGACACCCCCTGAGACACCACCGGCAGAACCTCCTGCAGCACCCGATGGGACACCTGAACAGCCCCCTCCGGCATCACCGTAAGAGGGGCCAGGCGCAGCCTGGGTCATTGTATTCAAACAAGAAGCCTGCTGGTCAAATCTGGATATAAACCAGCAGGCTTTTTGTTTGGTTTTCTTGACACATCGGGGGTTCTATGATATCTCCTAATACGAGTACATAGAGGGGATATCTTTGTCTTCCGATAAGAGTTCGATCATCGAAAAAGCCCAAAAACTCGCGGCAAAAGGGCAGATCGATAAGGCCATTGAAGAGTGGCAAAAGCTCATCGCTGAAACCCCCAACGACGGCAACATCTATAACACCATCGGGGATCTTCATTTAAAGGCAAATCATACCAAAGAGGCCATTGCGGCCTATCTGAAGGCCGCCGATGCATTTCGAGGGGCCGGCTTCGAGTTAAAAAGTATCGCGGTTTTTAAAAAGATCGTCAAGGTCGATCCGACCCGCATGGATGTTTATGAAAAACTGGCCGATGTTCACGCGGAACGCGGGTTGGTTGCCAATGCCGCAGAGGACTATCTAAAGGTCGCGAAGCATTACGCAAAGGAGGGCGACATGCAATCCTCCATTGCAGTCTATCGAAAGCTCGCGAATCTCGACCCGAAGAACTTTGCGGTTCGACAAAAACTCGCGGAGATTTGTCAAAAGTGGGGCCTGGCGAAAGAGGCCGTCGAAGAATACAGCAAAGTGATATCGATCTTTAAGGATCGTCAGATGACTTCCGAGGCGCAAGAAGTCATCGACAAGGTAATGAAGATCGATCCCACCTTTACAGGGACGACCTCACCTGTCGATGAGAACGTTTCAGCCGAGAAAAGCCAGGCCTCCGTCCCTCCCTCTGTCATAGAAGCGGGGGCGCCTCTCCAGGAAGAGGTCTCTGCGCAAGAAACATCCCTTCCTCAGGAAGCATCTTCTCCTCCGAGCCCATCCGAACCGATCATCCCCCCTGCCGCCGAGCCGGCACAGGAGGAAGCCCCCTCGCTGTCGGTCAGGATGGAAAAGGCGTTTCAGGAGGGGGACTGGTCGGCGGCCGAACTGCTTGTCGAGGAAGTTCAAGATCAACCCGCGGAAGCCTTTGCGTATTTATCAAAGTGGGTTGAATTTTTTCTTGAAAGGGATTCGTCTCCCAAAGCGTTCTCGATTCTTCAGAAGGCGGTTCCTCTCGCCGAATCGCATCAGCTCTTATCCGAGAGCCGATCACTCATACAGCGTTACCTTGCGGCGAATCCGGAACAAGTATCGGCCCACCAGTTCCTCGGAGAGTCTTTCGAGCGGTCAGGAGAGGAAGGAGAGGCGATCCAGTGTTATTCAAAAATCGTTTCTCTCCTTCATCAGCAACGATCGACGACCGATGCACAAGCCTATTATGAAGAAATGAAATCACGCCTCCCCGGGATTTCCGAGAACGAGCATTGTCGCCGGCTCTTTGAACCGGAGGAAGAAGCGGCCGAAGAATCAGCCCAAGAAGCAGCGATAGAAGCGCTGCCGCTTGAGCCGCTGGAAGAACCGCTTCAAGCGGAGGCGGCGGCTCCGGTCATCGAGGAAGCGTTGCCCGAACTCGAACCGGCCGCCGAAGAGTTGCCGGAACCGGTGGATATCAATGAAGTAAGCCAGGCCCCTGCCGAATCGGTCTCGGCAGAAAGCAGATCTGCAGAAGCGCCCGTCGATGAGGTTTCCGAAACGACATTCCAGGGACACTTAACGGAGGCCGAAGTCTATATCAAATACGGACTCAACAGTAAAGCGATTGAACAATTGACGCTCCTCCGGAAGCTGGCGCCGTCGAGGGAAGAACCTCCCCTTCAATTAAAAGAGCTCTATTTAAAAGAGGGAATGCGAAAGGAAGCGGTCCAAGAATGTCTTTTTCTCTCCGACCTTTACGAGAAAATCGGCGCGGAGGACAAAAGAACCGCCATCTTGGAAGAAATAAGAGCCCTCGATCCCGAAGGACAATACCGGCAGGAGGCCGTTCGCGAGATCGCTGACGAAGGATCGGTATCCGCGGAGCAATCGCCCGCGATCGAAGTCCTCGACCCGCCATCAGCGCCGGAAGAGGAAATCGGTGAAATTGCGCATGAAGCCGAGCCGCTCTCGGTCCTAGAAGAAGGGGACTCCTCTTCCCAAGAAGAGGCCCCCGTCCGGGAAGAAGATCTTCAAGAATCGGATGAAATTAAATTAAAACTAACGCAAGCGGAAGAATACATACAGGATGGAAAAAAAGAAGCGGCCAAATCACTCCTCTGGGAAATACTGAAAAGAGATTCCGGATGCGCAGAAGCACGTTTGATGCTGTTGAATCTCCAAGCGAAAGAAAAAGAAAAAAAGAAAGTGTCCTCTGATGTAGAACGTGAAGTTGTAACCGATCCGCCGCTGACAGGGGAAGAAATTTCTTTCGAAGGACTCTCCGAGCTTGAGGAAAGCCTGGACGGCCTCCTTGCAGACGAAGGCGAGGAAGAACCTTCGGAAAGTGAACAAATATCGGAGGAGATCTCATCCGAGCGGGCTGAAGAACCGGCGAGAGAGGAGTATATCGATCTGAAATCTATTTTCGGAGAAGAACTGAATACGGAAGCCGACGATTCATTCGATATCAGTATCCCCGGCTTGGAAGACAGCATCAATGATTTAAAAGCAAATATTCAAAGAGGACACGATGAACAAGAGTACGAGACCCACTATAATCTCGGCATCGCCTATAAAGAAATGGGCCTGATTCCGGAGGCGATCAAGGAATTCGAGCTTGCATTCCAGGGGAACCTCCGTTTTCAAGACGCGTCGAGCATGTTGGCGAGCTGCTATAAAGAGAACGGGATGATCGATACCGCCGTGGAAATTATTCAAAACGCGTTGGAAGATCCGAGGTGCAAAAATGAAAATGTCATTGCGCTAAAATACGAATTGGCGATGCTCTATGAGATTCAAGGCGTTCTGGATCAAGCAAAAGCCCTTTATGAGGGGATCTATCTCATTGACCCGACGTTTAGAGATGTTGCAGCAAAAAAGACGATAAAGACGGAGCGACAGGAAGACGCAATGAATCCGGCTGTATCCTCGGTCTCAGAGCCGCCCAAAAAACCGAAACGGCAGGATACTAAAAAGAAGGATAGAATCTCTTATCTATAAATAACGATGAGTTATCTTGAATTTTATAATTTAAAGGAACAGCCTTTCTCGATTTCCGTTGATAATCGATTCTACTTCAACAGCAATCAGCACGCGCATGCCTTGGTCAAACTTCGATATGCGGCTGAAGAGAGGAAAGGGCTCGCCGTTCTGGTGGGAGGGGTGGGAACCGGCAAAACAACGCTGGCGCGCCGGATGCTCGACGAGCTTGAAGAATCCACGTTCGAATCGGCATTGCTTGTCGTGATTCATACTTCCATCACTTCGGAATGGCTTCTGAGGAAAATCGCCGTCCAATTGGGGGTACAAAACCCGTTAGACGACAAGACAGAGCTGTTGAGCCAGCTTTACAATCGTCTCGTAGAGATTTATGATTCAGGGAAAAAAGCGGTTGTCCTCATCGATGAAGCGCAGATGCTCCAACGCCGGGAGGTGATGGAAGAGTTCAGAGGGATTCTGAATATTGAGCTCGATGGACAAAAACTCATTACCTTTATCTTTTTCGGGTTGACCGATTTGGATACCTATCTGGCTCTGGATAAACCGCTTCAGCAGCGGATCGCGGTCCGTTATGAATTGGAATCATTTACGGAAAAAACGACGGAAGAGTATATTCGGTACCGTCTTGAGGTCGCGGGCGCGAAGAGGGAGCTCTTCACGAAGGGTTCATTAACCACCATCCACCAGTTCTCGGAAGGAATCCCTCGATTGATCAACAGCATTTGCGACAATGCCCTTCTGGAAGGATATCTCCGAAAGAAAGATCGAATTGACGAAGAGATGATTAAGGAAGTGATTTCCGATCTCAAACTCGTCGGAACGGGAAAAGACCCCGTCTAAAAAGGACGTTAGAAACAACCCGCCTTTTTTGGGAAACGACATTTACCGATCCTGATTTACGATAAACACCAGAACCGATACACAAACAATTTAAACCTCTCTGATGAAAGGTGTAGAAGATGCGCGTCCCTTTGCTTGATTTAGTCGCACAGTATCATACTATCCGACCGGATATTCAGAAAGCGGTTCAGGAGGTTTTTGAAAGTCAGCAATTTATCCTCGGCCCCTCCGTCACAAAACTTGAAGAGGAGATTGCGGCACATTGCCAAGTCCGGCACGCGATCGGCGTCGCCTCCGGATCGGACGCCCTCTTGCTGGCCCTGATGGCCCTGGGCGTGGGACCCGGTGATGAGGTGATCACCACCCCCTATACATTCTTTGCCACCGCCGGCTCAATTGCTCGGCTCCAGGCCACGCCTGTTTTTGTCGATATCGACCCGAAGACCTATAATATCGATTCCTCCCTGATCGAAGGGAAAATCACCCCTCGGACCAAGGCGATCATTCCCGTTCATCTTTATGGCCAATGCGCCGATATGGATCCGATTCTAGAGATCGCAGAACGGAGACATATTCCAATTGTTGAGGATGCGGCCCAGTCGATCGGCGCGACGTATAAAGGACGGCAAGCCGGCTCAATGGGCGCGTTCGGCTGCCTCTCCTTTTTCCCGTCAAAAAACCTCGGCGGGGCGGGGGACGGGGGGATGATCCTGACCCAAGACGGGCACTTGGCTGAAAAGATTAAAATCCTCAGGGTCCATGGAAGCCAGCCGAAATATTACCATCAGGTCATCGGCTGCAATAGCCGCCTCGATTCGGTCCAGGCGGTGGTCCTCTCGGTAAAGCTCCGTCATCTTGAAGGGTGGAGCCAGAAACGGCGCGAAAATGCCGAATTCTACAATAAACACCTCGGCTCCCTGGGCAATGTGGTTGTCCCCCATGTTGAATCTCACAACAAATCAATTTATAATCAATATGTTATTCGAGTATCCCAGCGGGATCAGCTCTTAAACTATTTGAAAGAGAAGGGGATCGGGACGGAAATCTATTATCCTGTGCCGCTTCACCTACAGGGCTGCTTTAAATATTTAGGATATTCAGAAGGAGCTTTTCCTGAATCGGAGCGGGCCGCACATGAAACGATTGCGCTCCCCATTTATCCGGAGCTGACAATGGATCAAAAAATCTATGTGGTCGATCAGATCAAGCGGCTTTTATTGTCTTGACTTGCCTGGTTGACCTCTTTATAATGGTAAAAATTTTTTTGTCCAGCGGGGAATAACTGTATCATGTTGGAAAATTTAACAAAACGGCTCGACTCCGTCCTCAAAAATGTCCGCGGAAAAGGGCTTCTCACCGAAGAAAATATTGATGAAGCCTTGAAGGAAGTTCGGCTTGCATTATTGGAAGCGGACGTTCACTTCAAGATCGTCAAAACCTTCAACGAATCGGTCCGTGCAAAGGCAGTCGGAAAAGAGGTCTTAGAGAGCCTCTCCCCCGGACAACAGGTCGTGAAGGTTGTCTGGGAAGAGCTGACCAACCTGATGGGAGAAAAGGGGGTCGGAATCTCACTGGCCGCTCAACCGCCGACCCTGATCATGCTGGTCGGTTTACAGGGTTCCGGAAAAACAACCACCGCCGGAAAGCTGGCACGGCTTTATAAGAGACAAGGGAAAAGGGTCCTTCTCGTTGCGGCTGACCTTCAGCGGCCGGCGGCGGTGGATCAGCTTCAGATTTTGGGGAAAAATATTGAAGTGCAGGTTGCGGCTCCCCAATCCGAAAATGATCCGGTCGATGTCATCACGAGAGCCGTCGCGCAAGGAAGAGAGCAGGGATTTGACCTGGTGATCATCGATACGGCCGGCCGGCTCCAGGTCGATGAGCCGCTAATGGAGGAGTTGGTCCGAATCAAATCAAAAGTGCTCCCGCATGAAATCCTCTTCATTGCCGATGCGATGACAGGACAAAATGCGGTCAACGTTGCAGATACTTTTCATAAGCGGCTCGGTCTCACCGGAATCATTTTGACCAAAACGGAGGGAGATGCCAGAGGGGGCGCAATATTATCGATGCGCTCCGCCACGGGCGCCCCGGTTAAATTTATCGGAACCGGAGAGAAGCTGGATGCGTTCGAGCCGTTTCATCCCGATCGAATGGCCTCTCGAATCCTCGGCATGGGAGATGTTCTCTCTCTCATTGAACTCGCAGAGGAGAACTACTCGAAAGAACAGGCGGAGGTCCTTCAGGAAAAGCTTCGCTCTCAACAGTTCACATTGGAAGATTTCCGCCAACAGATGAAGCAGATCAAAAAACTGGGAAGCCTTGAAAAAATCTTGGAGATGATTCCGGGGATGCAAAGCGTGAAAGATCTCCCTGAGCAAGGGCAGATCGACAAAGAGATGCGCCACATTGAGGCGATCATTTCCTCGATGACCCCTCGTGAACGCAATGATCCCGGAACCATCAACGGAAGCAAGAGAAAAAGAATCGCGAAGGGGAGCGGAACCTCCGTCCAGGAAGTCAATAAACTCTTAAAGCAGTTCTATGAAGCGAAGAAAATGATGAAGCGTTTTTCCGGCGGTAAAAAAGGATTGGGGCAAATGCTGGCGCGATTCAAGTGAGAGTTCAGACGGCAGGCTGTGAATCGTTTGAGCGATTTTTAAACAACGAGGCGAGAATAACCTCACACAATAAAGGGGCGATACGTGGCAGTTAAGATCAGATTAACCCGGATGGGGCGACATAAACGGCCTTTCTATCGGATTATTGTTGCCGACTCTCAATCTCCAAGAGACGGACGATTTATCGAGATTTTAGGAACCTATGATCCCTTGGCCGACAAAGAAGGGGTGAACATCAAGGAAGAAAAAGCGATTGGATGGCTAAAAAAGGGGGCCGAGGTTTCCGAGACGGTCAGAACCCTTTTTACAAAGGCCCAGTTATTTAAAAAAGCGAAAGAGTCGAAAGCGAGTTAGATCGCGGGTAGAGTAATGTCGTGCGCCGAGGAGTCGTTCTTGGCGCAGATTCCTGTGTCGCCTGTGAATGCAAATGGAGGTAGCGTCGATGAAAGAGTTGATCGAGTACATCGCAAAGTCGCTTGTTGATCGACCTGAGAATGTGGTTGTTAAAGAGACCGAAGGGGAAAAAACGACGATTATTGAGTTGCGCGTTGCCCAAGAAGATTTGGGCAAGGTCATCGGCAAACAAGGCAGAACAGCGAGAGCCATGAGGACGATCCTCAATGCGGCAGGGACAAAGATCGGCAAACGCTGCGTTCTTGAGATCCTAGAATAACATGTTTGAAAATGTCGATTGCGATTGGAACCATACTGAAATCGGTCGGTCTTCAGGGGGAGTTGAAGGTTTCTCCCCTGACCCATTTTCCTCAGCGCTTTAGACAGCTTCGGGATATCACGATTCAGAAGAAGGGGGGGCAATCGCAAACAT